>PLNZ01000028.1 GCA_003142915.1 Ignavibacteriales bacterium
ATTTTGCCTTCCAAGGCAAGCGCATACAGGGTTGCGACAACAATATGTTTTGCATCCACTTCAAAGAAGTCCCTTAAATCCGCCCTGCTTTCGCTTCTTCCGAATCCATCGGTGCCAAGGGCAAGTAAAGGTCCCGGGAACCATTTAGCAACTGAGTCGGGAAGGGCTTTAACATAATCCGACGCGGCAACAAAAACTCCCTCTTCATCCTTGAGCATCTTAGCAATATAAGATAACTTCGGCTGCCCGGTTGGATTAAGCATATTCCATCTTTCAGTATCCAGACCATCTTTCCTTAATTCTTTATAGCTTGTAATACTCCATACATCGGCAGAAACTTTAAAATCTTCTTCAAGAATTTCACTCGCTTTAATTACTTCATTAATTATTGTTCCGCTTCCAAAGAGATGCGCTTTAAGCTTAAGAGTTTTTTTAGAAGAAGCTTTAAATTTATACATACCTTTCAATATGCCCTCTTTGACTCCTTTGGGCATTGGCGGCATGCTGTAATTTTCATTCATTACGGTTAAATAATAAAAAACCTTTTCCTGTTCTTCATACATCCTTCTGATACCGTCGCGAATAATAATTGCAATTTCATAAGCAAAAGCCGGATCATAAGCAACGAGATTCGGTACAGGGTAAGCCATCAAATGGCTGTTGCCGTCCTGATGCTGTAATCCTTCACCGGCAAGAGTAGTCCGCCCGGCAGTACCGCCAACAAGAAATCCTTTGCAGCTCATATCGCCCGCCGCCCAGATTAAATCGGCAACCCTGTTAAACCCGAACATAGAGTAATAAACAAAGAACGGTATCATGTTAATGCCATGTGTTGAATATGCAGTACCTGCTGCTATAAACGAAGACATAGCGCCTGCTTCATTAATACCTTCTTCAAGAATCTGCCCGTTGGCAGCTTCCTTATAGTAAAGAAGTGTTTCTTTATCCACAGGTTCGTATAACTGACCAACATGAGAGTATATTCCCACCTGACGGAAAAGAGCTTCCATACCGAAAGTTCTTGCTTCGTCCGGAACTATAGGGACTATAAACTTCCCGATTTCTTTATCCCTTAAAAGCTTTGCAAGAAGACGTACAAATACCATAGTTGTAGAAGCTTCCTTACCTTCGGTTCCTTTATAGAATTCTTCAAATATATCTTCCGGCGGAGTTTTTAACGGGCGTATTGAAGTCTTTCGCACCGGCACATATCCTCCAAGGAGCTTTCTTCTTTCTTTTAGATACTTTATTTCAGGACTGTCTTCCGAAGGTTTGTAAAATGGGGCTTTTGCAACCTCTTCGTCTGATATAGGAATTCCGAATCTTGTGCGGAATTCAGCCAGTTCTTCTTCATTTAATTTTTTCTGCTGGTGGGTTATGTTCTTGCCTTCACCGCTTTCTCCCAATCCGTATCCCTTAATAGTTTTTGCTAAAATTACAGTCGGTGAGCCGGTATTATCAACAGCGGCTTTAAATGCAGCATAAACTTTTTCAGGATCATGACCGCCGCGTTTCATCTTTCGCAATTGTTCATCCGATAAATCCTCCGCAATTTTCAATAATTCAGGGTCTACACCGAAAAGGTGTTCTCTTATATATTTGCCTGATTCAACGGAATATTTTTGATACTGCCCGTCGACAATTTCACCAAGACGTTTAACTAATTTGCCGTTTACATCTTTTGCGAGCACAGGATCCCAATCGCTTCCCCAGATTACTTTAATAACGTTCCATCCGGTACCCCGGAAATTAGCTTCAAGTTCCTGTATAATTTTCCCATTACCTCTTACGGGCCCGTCAAGCCTTTGCAGGTTGCAATTTATTACGAAAATTAAATTATCAAGCTTTTCTCTTGCGGCCAGACTGATTGCGCCGAGAGCTTCCGGTTCATCAGTTTCACCATCGCCGAGGAAAGCCCATACTTTACTGCTGCTGGCTTTCTTAAGCCCGCGGTCCTCAAGGTAGCGGTTAAACCTTGCCTGGTAAATAGCCATAATAGGACCAAGCCCCATGGATACCGTAGGGAATTCCCAGAAGTCAGGCATAAGCCAGGGATGCGGATATGAAGATAAACCGCCTCCGGGTTTTAGTTCCCTGCGGAAGTTATCCATCTGTTGTTTTGTTATCCTTCCTTCAAGAAAAGCCCTGGCATAGAAGCCGGGTGAGGCATGTCCCTGGAAATAAATCTGGTCTCCGTCGTAACCATCACCCTTTCCTTTGAAAAAATGATTGAAGGCGATTTCATAAAGTGTTGCTGCGGAAGCGTATGTTGAAATATGGCCGCCTATGCCGTGTTCGATGTTATTAGCTTTAACAACCATAGCCATAGCATTCCAGCGGATTAAGCTTTTAATTCTTCTTTCAATTTCTCTGTCGCCGGGGAACGGCGTTTGTTTTTCTCTTGGTATTGTGTTTATATAGGGTGTGTTAGCTGTAAAGGGAATTACAACTCCTGCCTTATGAGCGCGTATCTGCAGTTCCTGTAAAAGCTCTTTAATTCTCTCAGGTCCGCTATGTTCCAAAACATAATCTAACGAATATAGCCATTCACTGGTTTCTATGTCCTTATATTCCTGTGATTTATCATTGCTCATTTGAAGTACCTTTGCTTCGATTTATATAGACGTTAAAATTTATTAAATCGCGCCTGTTTGTTTTACAAACGGGTCAGTCCCAAATAAAACCATGCTTAACGGTTTTACACATTTAATTAACCTGTTTAACAATATCCTGAAAGACGCTATAGGAAAGCGTTTTCATTAAATTCACGCATCAAAATAATCGTTTTAGTAAATAAATACAAGGAAATGACCCATTCTTGGGGTTTGAAGTGATGTAGTAAGCAGGTAAGAAAGGACAAAGATCAAAGGACGGAGTGAGTTTTTGGCTATCTTGTATTGAGGTTTTCTAAAAAGTTTTTATAAATCCATTTATTTTGTGTAAGGTGAGTTAATAAAAGATTA
>PLNZ01000427.1 GCA_003142915.1 Ignavibacteriales bacterium
TCTTCTCAAATAGTTTTTCCCCCATTTCAAAGTTCTGATTATACATGATTACAATTGACTGCAGTTGTTCGTCAAGTGAACTTCCCATATTATCTGCTGCACTAATGCTAGTATAATTTTCCTGCATAGTGAATTTTATTGATTCATTAAGGCGATAGAAATTATAAACACTCCAAAGTGTAGCTAAAAACATGATTATGAAAATCACCAAATAACCAAGAAGAATTTTGCTTCGAAGACTTGAAGTATAAATTTTTATCATTTGTCAAAGTAAAGATTTTTATTTCGTCCATTAAAATAGCTCATTGTACCGGTTAAATAAATATTTTTTTATTAAATGGATGTTTACCAATGTACAATAATTGAATACTGATTATTGGACATATTAATTTAATCATACTATTTTAATGTCATAAATTCATTAAATAATAGAATCGAAAACCATGAGCCAAACTATAATTCTTTTATTAATCGGTCTTGCCGCAGGATTGATGAGCGGTATGCTTGGAATTNNAATACTTGCAGTGATGAATTATTATAAAGCCGGCTATGTTGATCTGAAGGCGGCGGGAATAATGATTATAACATTTATAATCGGAAGTTATATCACCTCCAAATTTGTAGTATCACTTCCTGAAAATATGATTAAAAAGATCTTTGCAGCTTTTCTTTTATTCTATTCAATAAAACTTTTCATGGATAAATAACCTTTGTCCGAAAAAACTATCGGGTATTCTGACGTTATAGGGAAAATGAAAAAAAACAAAATCACTGCAATCGGAGAAATTCTTTTTGATATTTATCCGGAGAAAAAACGGCTTGGCGGAGCTCCGTTTAATTTCATTTATCATATATGGAAAATAAATGGAAAAGCAAATTTCATTTCAGGAGTCGGAGATGATGAAAATGGGAATGAAATACTAAGTTATTTGAATTCAACAGGATTTAATACAAAATACATTAAAATTGATGTAGAACATCCTACCGGTACCGTTCATGTCAAACTTCGGGAAGACAAAACCCCTCAATTTATTATATCATCTGAAAGCAGCGGTGATTTTTTAGAATTAAATGAGTCAATTGATCAATTGATAAAAAGTCAAACCGATTTATTGTACTTTGGAACAGTCTCACAAAGAAATAAAACAACCCGCAGTTCTATTAATTCATTATTAGGAAAGCCGATTAAATATTTTTGTGATTTAAATCTCAGACATAATTTTTATACTAAGAATATTATTGAAACTGCTTTGATTGCAAGCAATATTGTAAAAGTTAATGAAGATGAATTGAATATAATCAGTAAAGAAATTTACGAGTCCGATCCCGGCTCAAATTTTCTTATTCAAAAGATTATTCAGGATTTCAAAATTGATCTTTTATGTGTAACGCGGGGTGAAAACGGTCTAACACTTATAACTAAAAATGATGTGGATACATATAAAATTAATTTGCCTGATCCGGTTGATACACTGGGTGCAGGTGATGCATATGCTGCTATTTTATGTCTCGGCTATTTGAACAATTTACCATTAAAAGAAATCAACATAATTGCAAACCGATTTGCCGCAGATATTTGCATGGTTGACGGCGCTATACCTGCAGAAGATTCAATATATTCGGATTACTGCAAGATTTTCGCTTCAATTAATCAGACCGATTAAACACAAGTTATTTTTAGTTCTAATTTATAATTCCTTGAATTTTATTTCATCCTGAAAAACTCCAATTCGCTCCAATTTTAAGTATAATTGCTTAATGGTTATTCATTACATAATTTCAGATTAATAACTTTTATATGTTTGGGAGAATGCAATGAAAAAGTATAATGACCTGTTTGTTTTATTAATATCAATAATAATTCTAACTAATATTGTTACTTCAGCACAGCAGAATCCGAAAAAGGTCACAAAAGATTTAATCCCAAACGCAGAAAAAATTATTGGTATTGAATTCACTGACGCTCAGCGCGATTCAATGACAGATGAATTAAATGATCAGCTTAAAAATTATGATAACATCAGAAAAATACATCTTGAAAACAGCACACCTCCTTCATTTTTATTTAATCCTATTCCCGAAGGATTTGTAATTGATAAAAAACAAAAACCATTAATATTTAGTAAATATTCATATGTAAAAATGCCTTCAAATATTGAAGGTCTTGCTTTTTATTCTATTGGTGAGCTTGCTCACCTTATCAAATCAAAGAAAATTACTGCAACACAATTAACTCAGATGTTCCTTGACAGATTAAAAAGGATCTCACCTAAACTTCATTGTGTAATTTCACTCACTGAAGAGCGTGCCCTTAAACAAGCAAAGAAAGCAGATGAAGAAATTTCAAAGGGTAAATACAAGGGAATGCTTCATGGAATTCCATTTGGCGTTAAAGATTTACTTTCCTCAAAAACTTACAAAACTACATGGGGAGCCGCTCCTTTTAAAGATCAGTTAATTGATGAAGATGCAGTTGTAATTAAAAAACTTGAAGATGCGGGAGCTGTTCTTTGCGCTAAACTCTCAATGGGTGAACTTGCAATGGATGATGTCTGGTTCGGCGGATTGACAAGAAATCCATGGGATACAACAAAAGGATCGAGCGGCTCATCTGCAGGATCAGCAGCTTCGGTTTCTGCCGGTTTACTTCCTTTCGCGATAGGAACGGAAACCTGGGGATCTATTTNNAAACGGGACTTCGTCCAACATACGGACGTGTAAGCAGAACCGGGGCAATGGCATTAAGCTGGTCAATGGATAAGATTGGTCCTATCTGCAGGAATACGGAAGATCTCGCAATTGTATTCAACACAATTCAGGGAGTTGACGGAAAAGATAAAACATTATATGAAGCGGCATTTAATTATCAGCCCAAAGTTGATTTGAAGAAACTTAAAATCGGTTACCTGAAAAGCGATTTCGCCAAAAAATATCAGTTTCACCAGAATGATTCTCTAGCACTTAAGAAACTCGAGGAACTT
>PLNZ01000212.1:0-6342 GCA_003142915.1 Ignavibacteriales bacterium
TGAAGCCAAACCTCCGAGGTTAAGATTAAATAGCACCGAGGACTTTCCTTCCTTCCTTCCGCCTAGCGGCGGACAAGCCTGCCTAGCGGCGGACAGGTTTTGGGGCAATTTTAAATATTTTGGCTAAAGCCAATTCATTTTGAGCGTTTATTTTTCCCCGACTTAAATCCTCCTAGCGGCGGACAGGATTCAGGGCAATTTTAAAGATCAACCTGTTGTGCAACACTCTCTAGCGACAGGCAGGTGCCGGGGCAATTATAAATATTTTGGCTAAAGTCGAATATTATTCTTCAATTTTTATCCACGTCCTAAAGGGCGTGGCAATTGAAAGATTAAACCTCGGAGGTTGAAGCCAAACCCCGGAAAGACTAAACCTCTGAGGTTGAAGCCAAACCTAAGAGGTTAATATTCTCTACTAAAGCCTACCTATTCTGTTAATTACTTTTTCTGCAATCGTTTTGCCTATACTTAAAGAAGCAGTAGCCGCAGGAGACGGCGCATTAAGAACATGAATCATCTTTTCGGCTTCAACAATTCTAAAATCATCAACAAGTTTGCCGTCGGGTTCAAGCGCTTGCGCACGAACGCCGCTGCCGGCAGAATATATATCATCATAGTTTATCCCGGGAACTAACCTCTGTAACTCTTTTACAAATGCAGATTTATTAAACGACCTATAAAATTCCCCAATACCCATTTTGTAATGCTTAGCGATCATTTTCCAAAAACCAGAATAAAAAAGCATTTGAGAAATATCAGGAAAGGAGAAGTCTTTTTTTGAATAGCCTTCCCTTTTGAATGCCAGCACTGCATTTGGACCTGCTTCAATTCCTCCATTTATCATTCTTGTAAAATGAACACCAAGGAAAGGAAATTCGGGATTGGGTACAGGATAAACCAAATTTTTGACTAAATATTCGCTTCCTTGTTTTAGCTTATAATATTCACCCCGGAAAGGAATAATTTGTAATTTAGGATTAACTCCACAAAGTTTTGCAATGCGGTCCGATTGCAATCCGGCGCAATTAACCAAAAATTTTGCCCTCACTTCGCCGCTTGTAGTTTGCAGCACTAAATCATTACTATCTTTTGACAGAGATATAAATTTACTTCCCGTTTTTATTTCGCCGCCTAAATTCATAATATTTCTACCAAACGTTTCAGTAACCTGAATATAATCCACAATTCCCGTTTCAGGGACGAAAAGCCCATCAACACAGAAAGCGAAAGGTTCGTGTTCTTTAATTTCTTCAGGCGATAAGCGTTTTAATCCTTTAAGTCCGTTCGCTTTTCCTCTTTGTTCAAGTTCATCTAATAAAGGAATCTCATTATTGTTTACGGCAATTATTATTTTTCCACAGCGTTCATGTTTGATATTATTTTCTTCACAAAATTTGTACATCATGACCCTGCCGGCGGCGCAATTTAATGCTTTTAGAGTTCCCGGTTTATAATATATCCCGGAATGAATTACTCCGCTGTTATTCCCGGTTTGATGAGCAGATAATTTTTCTTCGGCTTCGAGAACAATCAAAGAGATATTTTTTATTTTAAGTAAATTTAATGCCGTCGAGGCGCCGATTATTCCGCCTCCGATTATTGCAACCTGGTATGTTTTAGAATAATTCATATTTATTATTACTTTACATACTTCTTTGAATCTTTTATTTGGATATGTGCCCTAATTTTATGGTTTAAACATAACACCCTGCCAAGATTAAAGCAAATTTTTATTTTCAATCAACTTTAATACGCATTTTTAGCGCCTTTAATCATATCCCATAGCGTTAAGATAATTATTTGTATATCTAATCCGAAATACCAATTTTCAATATACCAGATGTCGTGTTCTATCCGTTTTTGCATTAAATTCATATCATTGGTACCGCCTCTATAACCTTTAACCTGCGCCCAGCCTGTAATGCCCGGTTTAACAATGTGACGAAACATATAAAGTTTAATTTGATCTTTTATTTTACCATTCTCCTGCAAATCATGAGGTCTTGGGCCAACAATGCTCATATCACCCTTTAACACATTCCAAAATTGGGGCAACTCATCAATATTTGTTTTTCTTAAAAATCTGCCAAATTTGGTAATTCTTGAATCTATTTTTGATGTATGACTATATTTATTATTATTTGATTGAATAGTACCACCAGGTACCATTGAGCGGAATTTATAACAAATAAATTCTTTGTTATTCCTGCCCCAGCGTTTCCCTTTGTAAATAAGCGGACCGGGATTAAACAGTTTCTGCATTATTATTATGAACGGAAAGAGCCATGAAAACACTAAAAGAAATATACAAAAAGTGAATATAATATCAAATCCCCTCTTTAATATACTCCAATGAAGCTCGTTTATTCTATCTTCTCTTATCGAGATAATAGGGAAGCGGCCGAACATTGAAACATTATGTTTTGCAGAGGCAAACTTTAAGTAATCGGGAATTATTCTTATCCTTGTTGTATGCTTTTCGCATGTTCTTACTACATCTTCAATTCTATCATCAGCATAATTTGGAAGGGCTACAATAACGTAATCAATTATTTTTGAGCTTAATATTGAGTTCAACCGGTCTATTTTACCGAGATATTTTCCATTTAAGAAAGGCTTGGTTTTATCATCTAAAAAGCCTAAAACATGGTAACCGAAATGAGGATTATTGAGTGTAAACCGGCAAAAACTTTGCCCAACTACGCCCGCCCCGATAATAAGCAACTTGCGGAGATTCCTTCCTTTTTTACAAAAGGAAATTAAAAGCCGGCGTAAAAGAAATTTTGATAAACTTAGAATAATAAGCAAAAATGAAGAATATATAGCAATAAAATGCCTTGATAAGTAATATTCCTTTAGCAAAGGAAAAACAATTATTGCGCCAACTATCTGAATAATAATATTTTTAATTATAAGCAGCGGTTGATAGCTGTAATTTCTTGAGCGAAACTCATCGTATAACCCGGTTGTTCTTGTGGAGAAGAACCAGGTTACAAGTAAAAATAATAATAAAAATTGCGGGTCTTTTTCTGTTAAGAAGTTACAGCCCGGGAAAGAAATTTTTATGGATACCAGGAATACTGAAATTATTAAAATTATATCGAGAGTTATCCGGGTTAAATAAAGTGAAGTTTTTTTAATTTCCATTTTAAAGTAATATCATCCCTATAATAATGTCACTCCTTCGGAGTTCGGAATTTTTTTCATGGATATTTTACTATAATAATATCATCCCTTCGGGATTTGGAATTTGTTCATTTGTTAATTGGCTGTAATCCGCCTGGCGGCTGACAGGTCCGTCTGCCTGGCGGCGGACAGGTGTGTCATCTTCTTGCGGGATTCGGAACAGGTGGGAGAGGACAACTAAACCTCCAAGGTTGAGGCCAAACCTTGGAGGTTAACGGACTAAGAATTATTATGAACCTTTTGGATTGACGATTGATGATTGAAGATTGACGATTTATGAATCCGCCTAGCGGCGGACATGCTGCCTAGCGGCGGACAGGTTTTCCATCCCTACCGGGACTAAGAATTCTTCCGCCTAGCGGCGGACATGCAGACCGGAGACAGCAGACCGGAGGCCGGAAACGGGAGACGGAAGACCGGAAACGGGAGACCGGAGACCGGAGACGGCGTATCCGCCTGGCGGCGGACAGGTCCTTCTGCCTAGCGGCGGATAAATCCGTTATATACTTAAATTTTTAATTAATTCTTTGGTTTGAATAATATGCTGCCTGGAAGAAGCTCCAAATAAAATTGAATCAACCCCTTTTAACCTGCATACATACTCCAACGCTTCTTTTGGAGGAATGGCACCAGCCGCAAATACCTGCATGGCAATAGCCTGAAATTTCCTTTCCCTGAGAGTTTTTTCATAAATTTCAATGCCACCTGACATTCTGAAACCAATCTTATTTATTGAAGTGCAAATTAAAGGATTTTCAATGCCCCCTTTCTCCAGGACATTTAACAACATTGGCAAATTCATAGTAATAAAACCAGGCTCTGCTTTATATTTTTCTTTAACATATTTTGCATAAGCTACTAAAATATCACTCATCCCGAGACCCAACAATAAATCCGTCATAACATTTTGAATAAATATTGCGGGGGTCAGTATTCCCTTAAACATTTTCATTTCGACATCAACAAGAAGTTCCATAAGGGAGACATAGTCATTCTTTGCGAGGGCTAATCCCCCCCTGGTAAAAGCCTCAATTAGATTCCCGGGAATATACTGTTTCAATGTACCGGTTATTCCCAACTCTGTAACGGCATTTGCATATTTATGCGCATAAGGCATACACGGGAAAATTTTAAAATCGCAATATTTTTCAGGATTATTACGTAAATGTTCACATACATCAAAAATCCGATCGTGGGTTGTACACATAAATGTATGTATCCCTGAATCATACATATCATCAAGGACATTAATGATAGCGCTGTTATCTTTAAATTTAATTGCCCGGGCTCTTGATTTTTCATCCGACAGATGATTAACGGCAAAGAACTGGTTATCGCCGAATAAAATTCTTTCCATTATGATAACCTCCCTGCATTTTTCTTTATCAGGTCTATTATCATATTGGTTTCATAAGCCGATCGGAATGAATTTACATTATTCAAATTTTTTTCTGCGATATGCTTAATAAAATAATCAATTTGAGCTGAATACTCCTCTCCGCGTAAATAGAAATCAACGGATTTAGTTAAATCCGTAATACATTTAATATTCCACCCTTTATTTAGATTCTCTTTCTCACATTTTTCTTTTAAGTAAATCTTACATTCAGTTGAGTCGCAGATAATTTTCCCTTTTTTACCGTAAACAGTTATCCGGGTTGTCATTTTCCTGTATGTTTCATCACTCCAGTTAACAATCAGTTGACCGCTTAGCCTGTTTTCTATAATCAGATTGGAATAGACGGCGTCATCAACCTGTCCGGAATATATTTTTTTTAGAATTGAACCTATAGCATTTGACGGAATGCCCAATAAGAAATTGATCAAATTAATTACGTGTGAAGCATAATCATACAGGCAGCCGCCGCCTTCGGAGCTTATTGAACGCCAGGTACCTCCCTTTTCTTTTAGCACAACGGGGCCATAAGCTTCCCCGGTAAAATGATATATTTCTCCAATGATTTTATTATCAATAAGTTTCTTTAAATAATTGAATGTACCAAGAAAACGGTTATGATAGCCCACCTGGTTAACAAGTTTCCGTTCTTCCGCTATTTTAACTAATTCTTCAGCGTTTTCAATTTTCAATGCAAAAGGTTTTTCGCAAAAGACATTTATATTTCTTTCCAGAGCGTATTTTACCATTTCCGCATGATACCCGGCAGGAGAAGCAACAAACAAACAATCGAGTTGAGTTTCATCTATCATTTTTTTGTAATCGGTATAACACTCCATCCCGGAATATTTTTTTAGTGCATTTAGGAGGAATGAAGAAGTTTCACACACAGCTACAAGGTTTGTATCATTATGAGCATTTATTATGGCGCAATGAGAGAGACCCATTTTACCAAGTCCGATAACCGCCGTATTAATCACGTTTTTTGATTCTTGTTACATCCAAGAAAAGGTGCCAAAAAAAAGTTAATTGATTTACTATATTCCTCTTAAATATTTCAGGGCGATAAAAGATTCTTGCAAACCACTCCAAACCTATTTTTTGCCAAAAGACACCGGGTCTTTTAGAATTGCGGGCATACCAGTCAAATACATTTCCAATTGAACAGATTATATTAACATCCAAAAAATGTTTATTTTTATAAGCCCATACTTCCTGTTTTGGCGCTGTCATCCCGATAAACAATACATTAGGTTTAAAACTATTTATCCTGTTATGCATTAATAAATTATCTTCACGGGAGAACTCTGATTTGAATGGAGGCGAATAGAAATCAATGGAAACATGAGGATATTCATTTTTATATCTCACCGCAATTTTTGCCAAAGTTTCCTGTGTGGAACCGAGGAAAAATA
Organism: Ignavibacteriales bacterium; assembly: GCA_003142915.1. Taxonomy (GTDB): domain Bacteria; phylum Bacteroidota; class Ignavibacteria; order Ignavibacteriales; family Ignavibacteriaceae; genus FEN-1297. The sequence goes on from PLNZ01000212.1 coordinate 5,998, forward strand.
CTTTTCCATTTTCCTCATTTAATAATTTGGAGTAAAATACAAAAGCGCCCCATCCAGCAATTCTGTTTATTTTAATTCCATTTTTAAATACAGATATCAAGCCGAAATACAGACCGTCCAGAATAAGGGCATTACTTTTTTGTAATGCTTCTTTTACAGCCGGGTTTTTTACTGCCANNTTTATAATAAAATTCGTTTAAATCACCCTTAATAACAGGGTAGTTCCAGGAGGGGATGATTGGCATATTAATTTCTGATTCAGCGCTTTTTATACTTTAGATTATAAAGACGAACATGTTCCTGCAAATCGTTTTCATTATCAAAACGGTTTTTTATTTTTTTTGC
>PLNZ01000212.1:6427-6573 GCA_003142915.1 Ignavibacteriales bacterium
ACGCCTATTTCCTGATAATTATGATCGTATCTACCTATAATTGCAACTCTATTTGCCAGAATAACATTATCTCCAATTTCAGCATCAATTTCAATTTGGGAAAACTTACCAATATAAAAGTTATTGCCTATAGTTATTTTATGTTT
>PLNZ01000424.1 GCA_003142915.1 Ignavibacteriales bacterium
AAATTAGGAATCGGATTAGACGGTGATATTTACATTTCATCCGGAAGCTATAAACAAGCTTGAGCAAGCTGTCGATTTTTATGAAACACAGCAGCAAAAGCTTGGTGTAGAGTTTCTGCAAGAAATCTATTCTACTATTCGGCGTATTATTAAATTCCCTACAGCATTTTCTAAACAATCTGAAAATACCCGGAAATGCATAACTAATAAATTACCTTTTATTGTTATTTATCAAATCAAAAAGGACGAGATATTTATTGCTGCTATTGCACACCTATTCCGTAAACCAGGTTACCGGAAGAAAAGATTAAACCTACAAAGAGCTTAAAACAACTTATGAATAGAAAGCAATAAAGAAATAAATGATTGAATTCAAATTTACGGCGGAAAAATTAAATGGTCAGTTAATTAGCGGTTCACTATCCGCTAAATCCGTTTCCGAAGGGAAAGAAAGAATCCATCGCCTCGCCGAGAAGAATCAGCTTAAAGTAAAAAATATTGAAAAAAAATCCTCATATCATTACAGGGTTAGGCGGGGAAAAGAAAGACCAATTAGCGGCGAGCAAAAGGCTTTTTCTAAAATAGAAGTAGAAGAAGCGCTTAGCAGGCTTGGATTTACAGTTCTCTCCGTAAACAAAAAACTTTTTGAATTTAACTTCAATCCACCTACAGCAGAAATTGTTACGTTTGTTAAGATCAGCGCTGAACTTCTCGAACAAAAATTACCCTACAGCGAAATATTAACTTTATTAATAAACGACACTCAAAATAAAACATTAAAAGAGACGCTGCGTGAAATTAACAATGAATTAAAGAAAGGCGCCGACAGCGAAATAACATTCCTAAAATATCAAACGGTTTTCGGCAAATTTACCGCTTATATGCTTGGTCTTGCAGCAAAAAGCGGTAATATGACGGAAATATATAAAGCAACCGCAAAATTTTTAGAGCGCCAGCAGGAATTCAAAAAAAGCTTACGAAGCGCACTAATATCACCTGCTGTAACACTTTTTGTGCTTCTTGGCGCCGTATTATTCTATGTAGGGTATATTTTCCCGGAAACGGCAAAACTTTTTGTTAAATTTAATATTGCGCTTCCTCCAATGACAAAATTTACTTTGAAGGTAAGTGATCTTCTTATGAATAATTCTCTTTTGATCAGTCTATTAGTAATTATACCGCCGTTACTATTCTGGCGGTTAGCTAAAACCAAAAAGGGAGGATACATAATAGATAAATATATTTTAAGAATTCCAGTTGTGGGAACGCTCATTCACAAAACCCTTATTGAAGTATTTTGCAGAGTATTTTACACATTGTATAGCGGCTCGGCAGAAAGTATTGAACCTATAAGAATTGCGGCGGAGGCTGCCGGGAACAGATATTTTGAGGAAAAAATAAAAAACATCGCTATACCCCTAATGGTAAAAAAAGGAGCGGGGATTACCGATGCATTCAGCGCAAGCGGAATATTTACGGAAACATTTCTTTCGAGGATTCATTCAGGCGAAGAAACCGGTACTATAAAAAATACCGCTCTTCAAATTGCCAATTATTATGAAAGTGAAACTGTTTACAAACTTAAAAATTTTATTGAACTGGTTCAGGTGTTCATATCAATGATCATTATGATCGTAATGATCCTGCTTACTTTAGTCTCTGCTGAGACTGCAACCATTCACCCCAAAGCGCCCGGCATGGCTGGTAAAATACATATTGAAAGAACTATCGCATGATTGATACAAATTTAGAAATGACTGATAAAATAGGTTATCTTCTTTTTAAAAAGGGAATAATCGATGCGGCAATGCTTGAAAAAGCCTTAAACATAAAGGCAAATGACAAAAGCAAAATAAAGCGAAATCTTGCGCAAATTCTTGTTCAGGATTTTAATTATGATCATGATACTATATTCAGGGAAGTGGCTATACTTTATGCTTTTCGCGAATTGGAAGTTCGCCCCGAAGAAATACCGGCGGAAAGACTAAATGCAATAAAGCAAATGATAAACGGAGCCGGGGAGCAGATGAAAAGTCAAATGCTCGAAAATAAAATTATTCCGTTTATGTATGATGAAAAAATTAGAGATAAATTAATTTTAGCGGCAGTTGATCCCACGGACAGAAATATTCCTAAAATTGCTTTTGGTCTGAATGCAAAAAAATATGAAGTAATCTATATAAGGAAAAAAGATTATGAAATATTAATCCAGACAATCCTTCCGCCCGAAAATGTTTACCTAAAGATGATGGAAGACACTGCTCCTGAAATTCAATTGGAAAAAGATGAAGGAGCATTGGATGAAGATGCTTTAGATGCTGAAATTAATAAAAGCGCACTAATTAATTTAGTTGAAGGAGCATTAGTAGAAGGCGTAAGACGCGGCGCCAGTGATATTCACTTTATCCCAAAATCAGGAAACAAGACCCAAATTTTAATTCGTATAGACGGCAATCTTCAACCGTGGCACATGCAGGAAGGCACACTGCCTGAGGCTGTAATTGCAGTTGTTAAAGACCGCTCAAAAGGAATGGACAGGTTTGAAAGGGAAAAAGCACAGGACGGTTTCGCTCAAAGAGAAATTGATGGGCATATAATCCGGTTCCGTGTTTCCGTATTGCCCATGGTAGGAACGGAGCTAAAAAATAAATTTGAAAGCGTCGTAATAAGAATTCTGGACGATAGGAAAGTAATAAGAGATCTCGGTAAACTCGGATTAACCGGTTATTCCAGAGAAGCTTTCCAAAAAGCTATAAATCAGCCCCAGGGGATGGTAATATTAACCGGTCCTACCGGAAGCGGTAAAAGCACTACGCTTGTAGCAGCTCTTTACCAGGTAATTAATTCTACTGTAAATGTTCTTACCGTTGAGGACCCCGTTGAATATGTAATTGAAGGAGCCAGACAGCTAAAGATCGGATACAAAATGAATTTTGAACAGGCAATCCGCTCAATATTAAGACACGATCCCGATATAGTATTAGTTGGTGAAATGAGAGACAAGGAAACTGCAGACATTGCAATAAAACTTGCTAACACCGGTCACCTTACTTTTTCTACATTACATACCAACGACGCACCAAGCGCCGTTGCAAGACTATACAAGATGGGAATAGAACCATTCTTAATTGCTTATGCAATTAATATAATTGTCGCACAAAGATTGGTAAGAAGATTATGCCCTGATTGTAAAAAAAGAGTCGTTAATTTTGATGAGACAATAATGGATGCCGCAAAATTAAATATTGCAGAATGGAGAAATTATAAGATTTATGAACCAAAAGGCTGCGACAGATGCTTTGGTACAGGATATAAGGGACGTATCGCTATTCATGAAGCGCTCTATTTTACTAAAGAAATTAGACAAGCAATTGTCACTTCGGGAATTGAAGTAGACGAAGAAAAAATTAGATTACAGGCAAGGAAAGACGGCACTTTAAGCCTTCGTGACGCCGGATTAGAAAAGGTAAAGCTTGGTTTAAGCTCAATTGAAGAAGTTTTGTCTTCAACTTCCGAAGAATAGGTTTTAATATATACTTGATCGGGTAATAAAAATATTTTAAATATCAATTTGTTATTGTCTTTAGTAAACGAACGCAATAACTTAGCTTATTCAATATTATAAAGAAATTAATTGCCTCCTAAAGATATAAAAAATATTTTAGTCAAATTTGCAAACACCATACCCACATACCTGATGGGCCCCGACCGTATTAACTACATCCTGGATAACCTGGAAAATCTTGTTCAGGAAAGCAGGGTCGCTCTTATAAACTATGTTAATAGAATGCTTACAAGCATGATAGAACGCGACGCTTCGGATATTGAAATAGGCGGTTACAGCAGCGGCGGATTTGTTTGGATGAGAATATTCGGCAAAAAGGAACGAGTTAAAGAGTTTCAATTACTTTCAAATGACGAATCTGCGCTTATAATTGCCAATTTACTCAATTCGAACCAACGAAAGATTCTTGAGGCGGCTAAAAATCTGGATTTTAGTTACACTTTCCTTTACGAAAGAAAAAATATTAACGTACGCTTCAGGGCAGATGTCTATTTCGAACTTGATACTCTTACTTTAAATATGCGTGCAATTAATTCCGAGATAAGATCGCTTGATAGCTACGGTTTTCACCCGAACGTAATAAAAACATTAAGTCATTCATTCATTAAGTTTGGTCTTACATTAATAACCGGCATAACGGGTTCGGGTAAGTCTACTACCTTAGACGCTATTATTGACGCCCACAACAAATTCGATCCTGCCCATATAGTTATCATCGCTTCTCCGATTGAATATGTCCATGATTCAAATTTTTCCATAATAAAACATCGCGAAGTAGGAAGAGATGTTTTGACATTTAGGGATGGTGTTATTCAATCATTAAGGCAAGACCCTGATATAATTGTAATCGGCGAAATGAGAGACCCGGAAACTATACTTGCAGCGCTTGAAGTTACAGATACCGGGCACAAAGTTTTTTCTACACTCCACACTTCATCGGCGGTTGAATCTATCGACAGAATAGTCGCTGAAATTCATCCTACCGAACAGGATCGGGTCAGGAACAGGCTTGCAGACGTTTTAATTGCTATTGTTTCCCAGAAATTAGTTCCGAGCTCAGACGGTAAGCGTGTGCTTGCAAAAGAAATCTTAATTGTTACCCCAAATGTTAAAGCTGCTATAAAAAATAATAACACAAGTGAGATTTATATGATGATTAACCAGGGGGCTCCGCAGGGAATGATTACAATGGAACAGGATCTAAAGAGATTGTTTCTTGAAAAGAAAATTTCATTAGAAAATGCATTCGCTTATGCAAACAACAAAACAAGAATTCAACAAATAATGTCTGCAATATAAATGAGCACTACTATTTGTATATATTGTGAAGGGAATGATACTAAGATAGTTGCGGTAAGCAAGGATAAAAATCATATAAAAGTTCTTTCGGCAGAAACTTTTGACGTCGTTCAATCTGCTCTTGAAATGGAAGATTCAATTACCGGGTTAAAAATTGACGGAGACGACCTGTCCTTCGAAGGAACTGCGGGCGCTAAAACTTCCGGTGAAAGAAGTCTTGCTTTATCAAGTATAAGTCTTATTAGTGAAGCTTTAAAAAAATATAATCTAAAGAAGTGCTTATTCATCCCTGCGATTACTGAACCTTCGATATATTACCATCTGTTTGAAGGTTCAAAAGTTGGTAATTCGTCTAAAATAACTCAGGATATATTAGATGATATACAAGCCTCAAAAAATATTGCGATTAATAAAGAAGATTTTGGATATATAGAACTTGCAGATAAATCTCTTCTTGCCGTATTCTTAAGCGGTGAAGTAAGCGGCATCAAATTAATTAATTCCTTGGCTCATTTCAACGGAAGAAGATATTATAAAATTCCAACTGTCAAAAGCGCAGACATTTCTTTAGCGTATTATGTTGCAAAAAAGAAAAAGTTTTTCCCGGATGATCAATCGCTGATTGTTTATATAGGAAAGGAAAATAGTAAATTAATTTTCCTGCAAGGTCGAAAATTAAAGCATATTGGTTCAACTCTGGAAATAGGAACTATAAATCTTCATACTTATGATGTGTATTTTTCAAAAATATTACTTGAAATGGAAAACGGGGGAATATCCGCCCTTGATAATATAATCGTATGCGGCGAAGATGATTCCGAAAATCTTATTCTTTCGTTTTACGGTACTTTTCCCGAAGCAAATATATCCCGGCTCCAGTTTGATAATCTTGATCTTGCTTCCCTTAATGCAAATACGAAAGAGAAGCTTTCTTCTTTCAGTGTGCCCATAGCAGTTTTACAGGAGTATTTTGATGAACTTGCCGAAACTTATCAGGGAATAAATCTTTTACCAAGGTATGTAAAAGAAGAACAAAAAGTATTCCAGTTTGCATGGCATGGTTTTGCTATGCTGCCCCTGCTTTTCTTAACAGCTTTTTTTATTACCTTAAAAATTCTTATGAACCAAAAGGAAATAAACCAACTTGATAAACAAATTTCCGAACAAACTTTCA
>PLNZ01000384.1 GCA_003142915.1 Ignavibacteriales bacterium
CAGCAAAATAAATATTCAAATCCCGCATCGTTTAATTATCAATATCAAAATAATGTACCGGTATCATTATTATCAGCCTCCGGCCTCCGTTTTATATTTCACAACTTCAAGAAAAAAAGTTTTTATTTAATTAGAGACTGTTCAACATTAGATACAAAACATTTTTTTATATCAATACTTCCATATTTAACCTGGATAAACGGTTTGCCGTTTTTTAGCCCTGCATTTCCAAAACCTGTTTCAGTCGAAATAAAAGATGTGAAGTTATCACCCACCTTTGAATCAATATACAGTGTTTGGTCAACGGCATCATAACGAATACCTGTTAGCCCTTGCAAAAGGCCGTAGCTTGACATTGCACGTGCATACCAATGCCCGCATTCGTACTCATCAAACGGATTTCTGATGCGTCCGTCATACCTCTTTCTTACCTCCCGGACGATTTCTAATCCTTTTTCAATTTCACCCATACTCATAAGATGAGAAGCCACCTGGTATTCAATTCCGGTCCATACTTCATTGCTGTATGGAAAAGGAAATGTAGGCTGTCCGCCATTGGGCCACGAACAAAGAAGAAGTCCGCCTTCCTTGCCAAAAGCATATCCTGCACGCTGCGGGTTTGCATGGTTAGATAAATCTAATTTCAAATTATTGTTATACACCGCCAGAAGATGACTTTTTACTTTACTCTCATCAATAATATTATCATCAATACCCGATATCTTTGCAAGCCAAAGCCCCAAAACTCCGTCGCTGAGACATCCGGCGCCATATTGATATTTTGGGCCCTCTTTTTCCATAACTTCCAATTCTTCAGCAGAATAAGTTGTTCCTATACTCTTTTTTGAAGCTTCTACAGGGTTGTGGACATTCAGTCCTTCCCATTTTACTTTTTGTATAAAGTATTCACCGTTGAATAATTCGGATTCCATCAACCTTTTGCCTTTTTCCAGTAATGTTTTATATTGATCCGAATTATCACCAACTTCATCCGACATTTTAATAAATGCCGTTAGAGCGCCAAGATAAAAACCTGTGCACATCCCATTAGGCCCCCAAAATTCAATATCGTATGTATTATGTTGCGGTTCTTCTAAAGCGCCGGTATGACGCGGGTCCCAGCAGCCTATACAATAATCCATACTGCTTTTTACATTAGGCCAAAGCTTCTTTAACCAATTCTTATCACCGGAAATTCTCCATTCACGATACATCTTCATTATCCCGCCAAGCTGTCCATCGGCGGCGGCGGACTCGGTGTGCTCAACTGCCGGCCTGATTGGAAGATTTCCCGTGAAATTCTGATGCCCTGAATCATTTTGATTAATATCAAATTCAGTTTCGCGTAAAGACCTTTCAAGACCCGGAAATAAATGTGATATTGCTTGTGCATAGTTCCAGACATGCGTACAAGAACCGGAACAACAACCTCCCAAATCAAAACAACCTTCCCATCCCCAGAGTTTTCCATCTTTTTGCCTCAGGACAGTCGGTGATTTAAGAATACTTAAATTTGCAGCAACAGCTTCTAAAACTTCCGAAGGTAAATCTGAATTATAAAATGTATCAGTAAACAGCCCGGATTTGTTTTTCAATTTCTTGTAATTGCCGAACCAATAATTACTGACTTCTCTTACGTCTTTGAATTTACTGTAATACCATGGCTCATAGTTAGCGGATAGAGCTTCCGATGAACAGCATGATGATCCCGGAGTACAAATTTCTATTTTAGATTTTTTATCATCTTCAGAACCCTCCCCAATTCTTATATCCGAATGAGGTACATGCCAGGCAAGATATACTCTGACAGTTCTTGTTTCATTGGGCTTCAGCTTTACCGGAATAAATAATGACGCACCGGTCGCCCCCGCCGATACAGGATTTGACGGAGTATTGCAAGTTTCAATATTCTTCCATAAAACTGTTTTACTATCAAACCAGCCTCCCCTAAACCAACAATAGTCAACTATCGCTCCCGGTTCATCAGTGAAAATCGCAAATTCTCCTTTATAGTAAGGCTTATCGGGGAAACACGACTGTTCAAGAATAAATCCCTTATCCATCTGCATAATGGAATCTTTGCCCACATAATTGCCGCCCCATACGCTGGGAGCTTCAATCCGCATAAAATTTTCGGAATTGAATGAAAATACACATTCTAATTCCTTGTCGGAATTATTTTTGAAAGTATATTCCAAACCTCCGACCGGTAAGCTGGAGTTATCTGCATCAGTCGGTATAAATGGACTCCAGCCGGTTAAATTAACTTCAACAGGAATTTGAGAATCTTCCAAATGGACTGTTCCGAATGGAAACCGGTCTGATAACGAAGCTTTTTCAAATCTTGGGCAGCCAAATAGCTTCGAACCGTTCCCAGTCCATGGGTCTCCGAATATCTTCCAACTTTGCACCGGGCCTTCAAGTATTTTAGCTCCGTTTTTAACACCCTTCACTGAAATTGCAGCAAACATAAATGGAGCATTAAATATATCAGGTGTATTACGTACAGAAACATGCGAGAAGGAGCCATTACCCTCAATGCACAACATTCCGGCTCCTATTCCTCCGATTGGAAATGCTACCCTATTTAAATACTCGCCGGAATATGTGCTGTTAAATTTGTGTTCATTAACGCCTTCAGGTTGTGCATAAACCCGGCTCATGATTAATGAAGAAAAAATCAGAACTCCCGTTAAATAAATTCTTACCTTTTTAATAACCAAATGTATCGATGAATTAAACATAGAGTTACCGGCCTTTCTTGAAATAATTTAAAACTATGGTTAATAAAGTAACTTATCACCTTATAATTGTTGTAAGTTTTCTCATTGGCTATTATTGAATTGATTTTGTTCTTTTGTCAACTTCTTGTATCGATGGAAGATTATCTTCGGGACTATTGAGATAGAAGAAAGCTACCGAAGACCAGTCGTCACTGCGATAGAAGTTCAACCAGTAATCCTTCAGTTTTGAATCCGCAAAGTCCACCTGTTTTTGTGATTCCAGCAGACGTATATTATTACCATTTATGCCTATAGTAATTGGTTTTAACTTAACGCCTTTACCAAGAGCATGCATTACCTGAGATACAGTGCCACCGCCAATTTGCTGCATAGTGATATTAATATCTTTGTAAAAGAAAATAGGATCTTTGATGTGGTACCTGTAAAAAGAATATTTGCCCTGACTAGTGTCTGCAAGCAGGCAGCCCTGAAAACGGTTAATAAAAACACNNTGCCGGTACCAACAATTGTGGGAAACTGCTTATCACCATCGAGATAAACCTTAAATTCTCCTTCACCCCACCAAAAGCCCTTATACACTGAATCGGCAATTACACCTATATGGGTACCCAAATAGCGGCCTTGACCCTGAATGTGCGGCAATATTGTATAGTCGCGACC
>PLNZ01000165.1 GCA_003142915.1 Ignavibacteriales bacterium
AAAACGGACTTGTCCCTTTGGGAGTTAATAAAAACGATTTTTAGAAATTTAAGTTATCACACATTGATTAAGAATTAAATTTTTATAAATGAAATGTTTTTTCCAATTGTTCAATAAGCTCATTTAGATTTAGATTTGGGGCGCCTAAGTTTTTACCAATTGCAAATATATCCGGCGGATCATTGGTAAGGTCAGCTATTATTTTCTTCAAATCCTTCTCTAATTGTTTCGGCAAATCTCCAATATCTTCATCAGCTAAGATCGCCGCAAGACGGATAATATCATTTTTATGTTTCTTAATATCCTTACCGTCAATTTGTTCACCTTTGTCCCGGCGTGTTTTTAAATCGAGATATGCGCTTACTTTTAGACAAATAAGGGCTCCAGCCGAAGCAAGATGAAGGTCTTCAATGACCTGAGAATGCTTTATGGTAAAATTATAATAGTCATCATTCAGCAAAATTGCAGAAAGACTGGTCAGGTATTCATCAATAGCTATTGGAGTAAGATGTGACTTACTATCCGGGACTATACCCGGGTTACGGGCAAAAAGTTCCAACTGGAAGGGGAAAGACTCATCTTCAGGTTTTTTAAACCTATAATAGATTTTTTCGCCGCTGCTTTTCTCCTGAATCTCATAGCTACCTTGGTTAATAAACTCCCAGAACTTTTCAATAAAAGCCGCCGAATAAGCTTCAATGATCAATACAATATCGAGGTCTTTGGTAGCTCTGAAATCCAATCCTGCATTTTCAATTTGCCTGTCGCAAGCGGCCCCGCCTATTAACAAATAATTTGCTGTATAGTTCTTAAAAAACTCTTTGAACTTATTTAAGCCGTTTACCATAAATTATCCAATAATTTGTCAAGCTCGCCTTGTACACGTTCATCTTCATAATTCGTTAAAGTCATATAGAGAGATAATGGATCAACAATACGATCAGATGTTAAAATTCCGGGATCATATTTCCATATTTGCAGGCATATATCAGCATTAATATCATTGACTAATTTTATTTTTTTTACTTCCGGCAAAATTTTTAGTACTTCTTTAGAAACAGCATAAGACTTTTTCCCGCCTGCAGAAATGTTTGTATAATGAGCAAGGGCATCAATATCTGTTTTAAAAACAAGATCAGGATCAACTATGTCGTCTGTATACATCTGTTTACTAACGGGGTTTATCAGATATGACCGGGCATTTTTCCATATTTGATTTTTATTATTTTCAAAGATCAGCGTTTTTTCTTTGACCCCTTCAATTTTGCAAAGATTTAATTTAGCAAGAGCGTTTGCTGCCCTTGTAATAGTCATAGTTCCGTAGTTAAGTTTTTCTGCAAGTTTTTTAAAATTCAATCCCGTTACTTTATTCTCCAGCAGATAATAAAATAACAAGCATTGTGCAGCGGGAAAAAACTTTGCTGTTTCTTTTATTTGTGTTTTGTTAAGCTCTCTTAATTCTATAAAAATAAACGGTATATACATTTGTCTTCCGGGGACAATAAAAGCTACTTTTTTCTGAATAAGCCTTTTGCGATTATACACTTCAATATTTTCAAAAACATATACTACAGGTTTTTGAAGTATGTTTTCAATAATATCTGCCTGCTTCTTGTATTGTTCCGGAGTAAAGCCGACGGTATCTGCTTTTGCAACAAAAATTAAAGTTCTACCTAATATCTCGCCTCTTCTTAAATTCTGCCGTAAGTATAGCGGCAGTTTATTCAGCTCGTTTTTAGGAAGCTGTTGTAATTTCAGCTCTATACCAAGAGCTTCTTTTATATATGTTAGAAGATTATCCATTTTATAAATTTTTCATAATATCATTAATTATGCACATTATTATCATCTATGATACTATGCAAATATAATGATATTATATTAAATATCAATAGGTTATGACACATAACTATTATTGATCCATTGCAAATAGGCTCACGCAGCAGCAATGTGAAACTATTCACAGGCTCAGAAGCCGGAGAGACCTAATTTTCACACTGGCAGGAGTGAGATATACGCCGGCTTCTGGCAGGCCTACCTGATATTGCGGGTATTATTTCCGGAAGAATGGATTCTATCTTTTCTTTTGTGAGTCTCACTTTTAGCTTTTTATTATTTTAATAAAACCATTTTCTTTGAATCTCTAAATTCACTCTTGCTGTCAATACTTTTTGCTTCAATTCTATAGAAATATACTCCGCTGGCCAATCCGGATGAATTAAAGTTTAAATCGTAAGAACCTGCACTCCTTTGTTCGTTTAATAATTCTTTTACTTTCTCTCCAAGTGAATTAAAAACCTCAATCTTCACATTGCTGCTAAATGGTAAGTTAAATCTTATTAGGGTATTGGGATTGAATGGATTCGGATAGTTTTGATATATCTCAAAATTTCCGTATTTAACATTAGTTTGTTTTTTATTTACTGAAGTCACATAAGATGTATCATACAATAAAACCGTACCACTGTCGCCAACAATATAACCATGATTTGGGTCTTTAAAATATATCATCCTCAAATCTACAGTAGTTCCGCTTGGAACTAATTCCCAGCTTGCACCTGCATTTACCGTTTTCAAAATAGATCCTAAAGTACCAACTATCCAACCAACTGAATCCGAAGTGAATGTAACCCAATCAAAATGATATTCAGAAAATGAATTATTAAGTAACCAGCTATTTCCACCATCGCTTGTTTTAAGAATGGTTCCGTTATCTCCGACTATCCATCCTAAATTATTCGTACTAAAAGTAACATTTTCTAATTTAGAACTAACGCCGGTATTTATTGCAGTCCATGTGTATCCGTGGTCGGTGGTTTTTAATGCTCTACCGGAATCACCTACCACGTAGCCGGAATTACCGTCTTCAGTATAAAGATAACCAAATGGACTGGAACTTCGGGTAATATATTCATTTGTCCAGTATCCGTCTCCAAATTTTGTCCTGAATAGAATATTAGTTTCACCTCACATCCAGCCGACTGTATCATTTAGAAAAACTATATGAGAAAAGTAATATGGTCCGGGCGATACTTTTTGAATCCATGTTTTCCCTTGGTCTGTTGTTTTCATTAGTAATCCGTAACGTCCGCATATCCAACCTGAAGTACTATTATAAATGCTTAAAGAGTAAAAGTCCGGGTAAGAATTGTAAGGATTTAAAAAATTACTATTCACGGTCCAGCTTTTACCGCCGTCAGTTGATTTGAGCAAAAGTCCACTATCGCCAACAATAAATCCTTGCAAAGTATCAAAGAACTGGACGGAGAATAGACGTGAGTTATAATTTGTTTGGATGATTTTCCATTGTGGATATAAAGCAAGATTTATAAATAAAATAAGAAAGATAACCTTTTTCATAAAACCTACTCCTGTCAACTGTTTAGTAATTATACTTAGAACAAAACTTTCCTATAATATACATTATAGTAAATCACGCTGCAAAAGCGTCAAATTGATTTCTCAATTGACGCTTTTTGATCAATACGATAAAGAGCTACCATAATTTAGGAACTTCGGCAATAAAGAATCGTTTAACCGTATCCCATTCAAGAGGAACTAACATATGCGGCATCGGTTCTAATTCAGCATCGGCAAAATAGGCGAGGGATTTCAGAATATGGACATTATTGTAGGGAGTAAGAGAAAATTTCCGTTTAAACAATGTGAATAGTTCCGGCAAGTTATATTGCTGAGCAACCATATGCAAGTCCACAAAATCCCTTTTGGTTCCTCTGCCGCTAATTGCACTGATCTTCATACATGCAATATCTCTCCCATCGGCAATCTCGATAGTTGTACCGGCTCCTGTCTGATATTCCTTTGTCTGAAATAGAAGCGGATACTGGTATCCAAGGAAACTTACTTTGATGTCCTTCAAGGTAAGATGAAGCGTATGCTCACTCTTTGCAACAATGGTGAGGTTACTCAGTCCTTGCATTTTTTGAATCAGCGCTTCTTCATTGAATAAATCGGGGCTGAAAAAATCGAAATCGCGGGAAAGACGATGACCGAGCATGAGCGCCAGTCCGGTTCCTCCGGCAAGATAAAACTGTGAGAGCGGCAGCGTTCGATTCAGAACACCCAAAACTTCATCTGATGCGGGTGGAAGAATTTCTTTATGCCACATCGGTTTTTCATTGTTCATACCGTACTCCTTCCGTTATTTTTTAATGCGGCAATCTCGCCTATTGGGATACCGAACATTATTGCCCAAAAGTTTGCGGATTTGGGAGAAAGTCTTTTATCTGACTTAATGACTTTCTTAATCTCGGATTCAGGAAATAACCCTTTTATCCAAGTCGCCGCCTCCTCATTGCCAAACTCGAGCACACGGCTGATCGTATATTCGGGATAGTCAAGCGGGTTAAACGTTTCTACGTTAATGTCCCAAAAAAGATGCTGTACGTATTTTGGCATTTGGTTCATATTTACCTCTTATAAATTACTTTCCTATAATATACATTATAGGAAATAAATCCACAGAAAATACGACGAAGGAATAATAAATAGTTTTCATGCTCCCACTATTTAAAGCTATAAGATTAAATCATTTATATCCGACAACTAAAAAACACACGAAAACTTATTGGGAATTTTCCCCCTGGCGGAAAGTTCGGAATAAGCCCTGATAAATAGTACAAATTTAATAAATTAAAATCAAGGAGAACGGGAGGCGGGATGGGTTTTTGGGAGGATCGTTTGTCTACAATCCTTCCTTCCGCCTAGCGGCGGGCAGGTATGCCGCCCCGAATGGGGCTAAGACAAGATCGAATTCCAAATAGGATTTATAGAAGTATTTAACGAATAAATAAAAATGAACCGTTACTAT
>PLNZ01000065.1:0-9184 GCA_003142915.1 Ignavibacteriales bacterium
GTTTAATTAACTGTTTAACACTTATACAAAAAATGGAGATATACGACCCATGAAACAATCTGTGTTTATCACTATCCTTACCGTATTAGCATTTGCAGTAGCTTATGTAATTTATATGTACATTTTGGGTAACCCGGCAAACTTTGCAAACGGTGAGCTACGTACAGTACCAATACCAGGTAATATATTAGCTAATATATATACCGGCGGTCCTCTTGTTGTTCTTTTAATTGCACTTTCAATAATGGACGTTGCAATTATTTTCGAAAGAATTTTCTCTCTTAAAAAAGCCGGCGGTAAAAGGCCTGTTCCTGCTTTCTTCAAAGATATCGTTGTTCACCTTGATAATAGTGAATATGACGCAGCTATTGAACTTTGCGATAAACAAAGAGGTTCGGTTGCAAATATTATTAAAGCGTCTCTTAGTAGGTACAAAGAACTAACTGCTAAGGGGAAAAATGTTGATGCAGAAAAACTGCTTTTGGAAGTACAAAGATCAGTAGAAGAAGCTACAATGCTTGAAACCCCATTATTAGAAAAGAATTTAATTATGCTTTCAACAATCGCTTCAATTGCAACAATGGTTGGCCTTCTCGGTACAGTTCTTGGAATGATTAGAGCATTTACAGCGATGGCAAGAGCGGGAGCCCCGGACGCTATCTCTTTAGCTGTCGGTATTTCCGAAGCTCTTATTAATACCGCAGGCGGGCTTATTTGCGCTATCATGGGTATAGTTGCTTATAACTTCTTTGTCAATAAAGTAGATAACTTTACATACTCTGTTGATGAAGCCAGCTATAATGTAATTCAAATTCTTAAATCGAAATAGTGAGGCTTACAAATGCCAATAATTAAAAAGAGAAGACTGAGTGTAAGAATCGACATGACGCCCATGGTTGATGTGGCATTCTTGCTTCTCACGTTCTTTATGTTAACAACGTCATTCCAACCGCCCGAAGAGGTGAAAATTGAAGTTCCTTCTTCCCATTCGGCTTTTAAACTTCCGGATTCAAATATTCTGATGCTTTATATTGATAAAACCGGACAAATTTTCATGGGTGTAGATCAACCTGCATTAATGGAGCGCTTATTTGGGCCGCAGGCAAGATTGAAAAAGGAAATTCAGGTTAAAGTGGAAAATTTAGCAGACCTGTTGGTACAAGCCCGAATTAGCAACCCCAGGCTCAGAACTGTAGTAAAGGGTGATGAGGATGCTGATTATGGAGTAATTGAAGATGTAATGAATATTCTTCAAAGGACCTTGATTACTAATTTTTCAATGGTAACTAATTCGATTCAAGATAAAAAACCACAACAATAGAGAGGAATTAAAAAATGGCCGGAGCTGATGTCGGCGGTGATAGCGGCGGAAGAGGAAAGCATAAAAAGAAACACGCCAAAAGAAGGATGAATATCAGAATTGACATGACCCCTATGGTGGATGTGGCGTTTCTTCTTCTTACTTTCTTTATGCTTACAACCGTTATGAGAAAACAACAGACAATGGAAATCAACTTACCGCCAAACAATATTACAAAAGTTGATATCGCACAGTCTAATTTAATGACAATATTTGTCGATGATAATAATAATATATTTTATAGTGAGGGTTCCGAAAAGACGACTACAAAAATTGATTTTTCGGCTTTACTAAACTTTTTTAAAAGCCATGCGCAGCAAAATTCCAAGCTTGTTATCTTACTTAAATTCGACCGGAAAAGTAAGTATCACATGATGGTTGATGTTATCGACCAGCTTAACGTTGCTGAATTGAACCGGTTTTCAATTGCGCCTTTAACGGATGCTGACAAAACAGCACTCGCTAAGGCAATATAAGGAGGATTGCAAAATGACTGAAAACACGTTAGTAGTAAACCAAGCCGCTGAATATGGCGCCTTCGAGCTTAAAAGGTTATATAACAGAAATTTTACCATTGGTATGACCATAGCGATACTAATTCATTTATTTTTAATCGGTACATATATTTTCATTCAGGCTATTACTAAAGACGATGAAAATAACATTGCTACCGTTAGAATATTGAAATACAGCGAACTTGGACCGCCTCCATCATTAGATAATAATGCAGCGCAGCAGCTTGCTGTTTCTGCACCTACTATTGCGCCTACTGTCGGTATTCCTACCCCCGTACCGGATGCCGATGCTCCTAAAGAGCAGACCATCGCTACACAGCAGGAAATGAATAAAGTTGCCGCCCCTATTGGTGAAGGTACCGGCAGTGGAGGTGTACAAATTACAAAGGACTTAAATGTAGAAGCCCCGAAAGAAGACGAAACACCCGACATTAACGCATTTGTGGCAGTTGAAAAACAGCCGCAGGTTGTTGTCCAGGGTTCGCCGATTTACCCGGATTTAGCGAAAAGAGCGGGTGTTGAAGGAACTGTTTATGTTAAAATACTTGTAAACAAAGAAGGCAAGCCTACTAAAGCAGTAGTAATTAAAAGCGATTCTGAAGTTTTTAATCAGCCTTCAATTGATGCGGCGTTGAAGTTTGTTTTCACACCTGCCATCCAGCACAAATCACCTGTTATGGTTTGGGTTGTTATTCCTTTTAAATTTAAACTTAATCAACAATAAGACAAAGTTGTAAATATTTAGAATAATATGTTTATAGAATTGCCGCACTTATAATTTTTGTAGTGCGGCAAATCTTGATATGTTAGTATCCGTGGAGAAATAATAAAAATACTGTAACAAAATATTTAAAATAACCCCGACACTTGAGTAAATAATTAAAATTATAAGGATAAATTAATGGACATTATGAAATATGTTGCATACGTAGTTGCGTCATTATTCATAGTGCTGGGAATCGCAATTCTTTCCGGTTACTATATGAAAGAAGGCGTTCCGACTCAATTTAGAGTTATTGCGGGTATGGTTTTAATTCTTTATGGAGCCTTTAGAATTATAATTACAATATTTAAGAAAAATACTACATCCGGGATATAAAATGAACCGTCTGCTGGGAATTATTATAATAACAACGGTAATATTTTACGGCTGCAACCAAGGTCAGGTTACGCCCACAGTAGGCAATGTAACTGTAGAAGTAGATGAGGCTGTTTTTCCCATTATCAAAAATGAAGTTATTGCTTTTGATTCGCTTTACAAACAGGTTAAAATTGAACTGAAAGCGACTACTCCCATGGAAGGGATGGTAAATTTACTTAATAATAAAAGTAAAATGTTTGTCAGCACACGTTATTTTAGCAAAAAGCAATCAGATTTCATAGACAGCCAGAAACTCGATGTGAATATTTTTAAATTTTGTTATAATCCAGTTGCAATTATATGCTCCAAAAATAACAGTATTGACAAAATCCGGGTTGATGAAATTAAGGATGCATTGCTGGGCAAAGACCTGCATTATACTTTTGTATTACCCCAGAACTCATCAGCGACTTTTCAATATATTAAAGAAGATGTGCTTGATGGGCAGGATCCTAAAAATGCTGAATATACTTTAAACGATGAAGAAGTTGTTAAAAAAATAATAAAAAGCAGCAGCCTGATCGGCATAGTAAGTTTTAATACAATCCAAGACTCTTCAAAGATAAAATTCATCCAGGTTGGACAATTACAAAAAACATTGGGTCAGGGTGAGAATAAAAACATAAACGTAGATTATGTTATTCCTCATCCCGGTTTTGTATTAAAAAACTATTATCCATTGAAGCAGATTGTTTATGTATATCTTTATGACGTTGGAATAGGGCCTGCTTCGGGATTTACTACCTTCTTAACAAGTTATGAAGGACAGAAAATAGCGCTTGGGGAAAACTTAGCGCCGGCTGCTGTTCCAGTTAAAATAAATGATTATCACTAATTCGGGAATAAAAGATGAAAGCTACCATATTTTTTATACTTCTTGTTCTGCTCACCGGGTTAAATTTTGCCCAGGACCAATATGAAATTGCTTCCGATGCAATTAAGAAAAATGATTTCAATACTGCGCTCCAAATTTCTCAGAGACTTTTAAGCCACGATTCTACCGACCAGGCAATTAAAATTCTTGTAGAACTGACCTCACATGATTCAACTGATAAAGGAGGTTATATCAGTTTGGGTGATGCATATTCCAAAATGAGCGTACTTGAACTTGCATTGGAAGATTACAGGCATGCAGAAAGAATCGATTCATTAGATATACAAATAAAGTTTAAAATAGCTGAAGCTTTATATAAGCAAAAAAGTTATACTGATGCAGCAAACAAATACCTGCAGGTAATTGCAATAGATTCAAACAATATTCAGGCTTATGATAAGCTTGGGGAATTGCTTTATTATGCGGCGGAATATCCTAACGCAGCGTTTTATCTTACCAAATATTTAAAGTACGATCAAAAGAACAGTAAGGTATATTACTTCGCTGCCAATTCGCTATTTAAAATGCAGAATTACGATGGCGCCTCTAACGTTGCGGAAGAAGGGCTTCAGAATTTTCCGCAAAATAACGATTTGAAAAGGCTGGATGCGCTTTCTCTTTCTAATTTAAAGAGAGCTGATGCTGCCGCAAAAATTGCCGGTTCAACTCCAGATTCACTTTTCACCGGTAGAGACGACTATATCATAGGAATAAGTCTTTTAAATGCTGATAAGGATTCTATAGCGATTATATTTTTGAAAAGAGCAATGGATAAAGATACATCTCTTATAAACAATATAGCCGACCTTGTAGCTACATCATATTTCAGAACAGGGTCATACGATTCAGCCATTGTTTACTATAATAATAAAATCAAAGCCGATCCCGCTAATTTTAGCGCGAATATTAATAAAGGAATTTGCCTGTTTCAGCTTAAAAATTACAACGAAGCGAGTACCACATTAGCAGAAGCAGTTCAATTGAAGCCGGATTATATACCTGCTGTTCTTTGGCTTGCAAGAGCTTACAGAAATATCAAGGATTCTTCCGATGAAGCAGCTGCTGCTTTTAGAAAAGTTATCACGCTTTCGAAAGGGACTGAAGACAGCCATAAAGATGAGCTTTCAGAAGCTTACGGCTATTTTGCTATAACCGATTTATTGAAGAAACGATATGCCCCTGCTATTGAGAGCTTAAAGTCAGCATTAACTTACAAGCCTGATGATTCAATGTATCATTTATGGCTTGCACAGGCTTATGTATTTACAAATAAAAATGAAGATGCAATAAGAGAATATAAAAAAGTTTTATCTCTTGATCCTAAAAATGCAGACGCCAAAAAAGGCTTAAAACTTTTGACTAATTAATTTGAGAAAACACTATGATTAGAAATATAAACCTTAAACAATATTTTACAGTTCCATGGGTAAAATTTCTTTTCTGGACAATATTAGTTACCACGACCATTGCTCTTATAGCAATGATTGCAAATTATTTAACAGTTGTAGTTTTTCACTTTAAATGATGATTCGATATTTATTTATGGAGAGGTTAATTGTCTACGCAGAATAATCCGTGGCATTCGGTTAATGTTGGAGAGGATATACCTTCAATAGTGAATGCTATTATTGAGATTCCAAAGGACTCTAAAGCAAAATACAAATTGGATAAAACAAGCGGATTGTTAAAGCTGGACCGGGTGCTTTTTTCCGCTGTTCATTATCCGGCTAATTACGGTTTCATTCCGCAAACTTTTTGCGATGACGGCGATCCGCTGGATATTCTCGTTATTTGTTTCATCGATGTTGAGCCTTTGTGTATTGTGGAAACTAAAGTAATCGGTGTAATGAGGATGCTCGACGAAGATGAATATGACGATAAAATAATTGCAGTGGCAAATAATGATATATCGGTTAATTATATCAACAATATTGAGGAATTGCCTCCCCATACTGTTGTTGAACTGAGAAGATTTTTCGAGGATTACAAAAAACTCGAGAATAAGAAAGTAATAGTCGACGGCTTTTTAGGAAAAGAACAGGCTTATAAAATTATTGAAGACAGTATCGCACTTTACGAAAAAACTGAATTTACTTATTAACTTTTAATTTTTTGCTTTCATCAATAGGATTTGAGACAAAATATTTACTCAAATTCTATTTTTATTTTAAAGATCCTTAATTATTCTATAAACGTTTCGACCGGCAATAGATGTTCAGATCAGGCATAGGGACAGGTCGCGACCTGTCCCTATGTGAACCTGTCACTACAATCTGAATAATATTCTAATCCTTCGGCACATAAATATTATCATCCGGGTTCACATCCGGAATTTGGGAACTGCCCAGCTCTATTTTTGTAATTTTTTTACTGCTGTTAAAAGTCAGTACGGCTTTTTTATTGCCATCTTTCCATACCATAGCAGATTTATAGGTGGAATCGCTTGTTCCATCATTGTACAAAATTTTCAAATCAATAGGAACAGGTATATTCCCGGCTTTTTCAACAGTCACTTCTATCTTATCATTCCATTTTTTCACGGAATGAATTCTAAGATCAGGAAAACCGCTTTCAAAAAACCACGGCTTCCAAAACCAATCTAAGTTTTGACCTGCGGCATCGTTGAATGCATAAAAGAAATCATAAGGTATAGGATGTTTACCGTTCCATCTATTTATATATTCATGAAGCGCTTTCAGAAAAAGTTCATCGCCAAGCATATCCCTTAGAAACAGGTATGCTTCTGCCGAACGATAATAAGATGCAATTACATAAGCGTCTCTTTTTAATAAAATAGAAGGTACCATCATAGGCATGTCCATTTCATTACCCGCATAACGCTGGTACATTGAGGTTATCCTTGTTCTTTGATTTTCAACCGGCGCAAGTTTATTCTGCAGATCAACCGGCAAAGCTGTTGCCCATCCCTCATCCATCCACGCATATTTTCTTTCATTTGTTCCCATATAAAATGGGAAGTAAGTATGAGCGATTTCGTGTGTGTTTACACCGACAGTCCGTACATAGGTTTCAGCAGAATAATCATTAACAATCATGGGATATTCCATACCCCCGCCTAAAGAACAATTCATTATAGTCAATTTGGGATAAGGGAAAGGTACTCCTGGAATTTCATTTGAATAATAATCAACTGCTTTCATTCCAATTTCTGCAACTTCCGGAAAGTCCTTTGCTTTTTTGGGATAAGCAGCGCTTACAAAAGTTCTCCGTTTTGTGGATTTATCGGCAATAACACTGCCTCCATCCCATAAAAAATGATCGCTTGCAGCGAATGCAAAATCGGTTACATTGTCAGCCTTAAATTTCCATATATTCTTTTCATTGCCAGCGGTAATTCCGCCTTTTATTAAATCATCCGGAGTAATAATTCTGATAACGGAATCGGATACTTCCGCCTCATTCATTCTATTTAAATAATCTTTTGCCAGGACATCTTCCGGATTTATTAATATGCCTGTTCCCCAAACAACAAAGTTTTTCGGCACGGTTATATTGACTTCAAATTGTCCAAAGTTATTATAAAATTCCTGAAGACCGGAATAATCGAACCTGTCCCAGCCGTCGATATCATCATAAACAGAAATTTGAGGATACCAATAACCCACATAAAAAGAGGTTGAATCGATCATACCCATTCTGATATTTGTTTTGAACGGCATTTTAAAATTCCATTCCGCAAGTATTTCCGATTTGGAATATGGTAAAATAGGATTAGCAGGCTTAACCAAAATATTGGTCGCTGTATAAGAGACATCACCCTTGTCGGGCGCAAAGCTTATTTCGGCACCGTTAATTACTAATTTTGTAAAATCGACTCCGTTAGTTAAATCAGTGGAGTCTACAAAAAAATCCCTGGGATTTCCCTTCTTGTAAATATTCTGGTAAAGCCTGATTACGATCTGCTTTAAAGTATCCGGGCTGTTATTGGTAAAAGTAATTACTTCTTTACCATAAACAATTTTGGTTGAAGGCACAAGTTCAACAGCTATTTTATAATCCGCATAATTTTCCCAGTATTTTGTTCCGGGTTTCCCATCATATGAACGGGTGCTGTTTTTGTATGCGTCCTTAATGTTCCTTGGCATGTATAGTCCAGTTTGCTGGGGTAATAATTGATTACAGCAGACAAATAATATTAAGAAAACCGTAATGAAATGCTTTCCCATGAAAATACTCCCGCGTTGTTAAAGTAATATTTTTAGAACAATTATAAAATAGGAAATTAACAGATAGCGTTATATTTGTTAAATATTTAGGCGCCATCATAGTTGTTGTCTACCAGCCTGCCGCAGGCAGGGTTTCACAGCATATATAACTTTTCTTAGTTATTGACTGAATAGATAGGTATATGTATAACCGTTTATCGATCCAATAATAATACTGATTATGGGCGCTGAAAAGAGGCCGCATAAAAATAAGTCGGTTCCGACGTTTGAGCCTGCACCACCTCGACCGGGTGGACTGGAAAAGAAAAAATACAATGAATTACCTGCTATATACCCTGCCGGAATGCCATAAACAAAACCTAATAAAGCGCCTAATAATTTATTTTGACAGCTTATTTTCTTTATCTTAATAACGGGTAAATATCCATTATTACTTTCAGAAACCACGGCTATTACAGATGAATCTGAAAGTGGATTAATATTCCTCACTATAACCGAATTACCGTTTTTTAATAATATCGCAGCTGTTAGATTTGTTATATCAGTACCGGAGTATTTAATATCCTTGATTTCATTCCTATCTATTTTTTCTTCTTTTTGAACTATAGAAATAAACATTAGTGAATCATTTAATATATATGCGCCTCTTTCAGCATTAAATGAGCTGTCATTGTTCAGAGTAATTTTAACACTTTTACTTCTCGCGAAATTATTAAAATCTTCATAGAACTTATCTCTTGAAGCAAAGTCACTTACTTTATAGGTTGAAGAACAACCTATTAAGATTAGCGAGAATGAAACTACTAATAAGTAAAGTATTTTCATAATAATAATTTTAATTCCGACCTGCTTCCGGCAAACCCCGGGATGAAGATAAACACCATACTTCAGATAACCGGAAACCTATTATGGATTTTCCCCTGTGGAAAACCCTAAAAAAATAGAAACTTAACGGTTCAAAGTCAAGAATAATACACAATAGATAATAGCTGCTAAAAAGCGCGCATCACAGTTCTATCATATACCTGGAAATAATTATTCCCTCAATCCCCTTTTTTCGTTAGGAAAGGCGTTTACCGCCAATATTAATATAAAACGAATTTTTTC
>PLNZ01000065.1:9254-9469 GCA_003142915.1 Ignavibacteriales bacterium
GCATACTATTTTCTTTGCATGTAAATCGAACTTCAACTTGAGTGTTATAAATACTTTTGTAAATCTCGGCAGCGGTGTAGACGTTAATTCCGAAGGGGAACTTTACCGTGCGATGAAAGCAGGTGCGAAACCGGAGAAGCTGATCATGTCCGGTGTCGGAAAGACTTCGCAGGAAATTAGATTAGCACTAAAAAATGAATTGTTGATGATTAAAG
>PLNZ01000040.1 GCA_003142915.1 Ignavibacteriales bacterium
AAAATATCAACAACAGAAGAAACTTATATCTGATCTGGATGCCGCGATTAAGTCCCTTGAGACAGAGATAATAAACATAGAGACCAAAATCGTCCCTGAAACAAATAACCTAAGGAAAGATACACATGAAAAATATATTTACCATTTTCAAATTCTAGAGAAGGAGAAAGCCGAGATTGAGAAACTTTACAAACCCCTTCAGGAGAGTCTTTCTATTGGAACTGAAACCGATAAAAAATTAGAGTTTGAAGCGAAAGTTAATTATACATTAGAGTCACATCTTGAACAAGGATTAAGCATACTAGACAGGACTAGGAAGGGTAATTTTAGAGGAGAAACATCCAACTTAAAAAATGCTTTGAACGA
Source organism: Ignavibacteriales bacterium (assembly GCA_003142915.1). Classification (GTDB taxonomy): domain Bacteria; phylum Bacteroidota; class Ignavibacteria; order Ignavibacteriales; family Ignavibacteriaceae; genus FEN-1297. The sequence continues at coordinate 367 of PLNZ01000040.1, forward strand.
ACTTTGGGAAACTTACTACAAGGATGATTTCACTAAACCTTCGATCATAAAAGGATTGCAAACTATTGGCATAAAGTTTACTGAATTTGATGGGAAAAAAATCGGGATCGAAGAACAACTCCGTGAGGGTTTTTCAATTGAAGATTTTTACGACTGGATATTTAATCCTACTTGCTTCAATATTGTTTCTTCTTTGAAATTTGATGGAACGGATATATATTTACTTTCTCCAGGGCAAAAGGGTATAGTTCTTTTGATTCTCTTCCTTGAAATCGACAAAAGTGACTATNNTATCGACCTTTAATTATCGATCAGCCCGAAGAAAATCTAGATAATTTATCTGTATATAATGATCTCATAGAATTTTTCCGAGACAGAAAACAGTACAGACAAATTATAATGATTACTCATAATCCTAATTTAGTAGTAAATACTGATGCAGAACAAGTTATTGTTTCTAACTATCAGGGAGTAAGAAATCCGAGGTTGGAGTATTCTTCTGGATCATTAGAAGATCAGGCTACAAAAAAACCAGGCCTAGCAGTTGACGAGCTTGAAGATGGAATCATCGAACAAGTCTGTAGCATTCTTGAGGGCGGGAAAACGGCATTTGATCACAGGAAAAGTAAATATCAAATTTCTAATAAACATTCTTTTAACAATTAAGATTACTAGATGTGACAAAAATATAATTTAACAAAATCTAATTTAAAGAAAGTTTACGAATGCATTGAAATTTTAGATATTAAAACCATTTTTATCTATTTTTCAAATTTATTCGAGGCTTTAATTAAAACACAATCTTGTAACTTTATTAAAATATTATTTTTTTAATTATGCTTACAAAATCTGATCTTGAAGTAAATTTAGGTAGAGTGCATGAATGGATAAAGGCTGCTGATCAAAAGGTAAGTATCTTTTTAGCTTTTCAAGGAGTTGTTTTGACAATTCTTTTTCCCACTGTCTTTTCATGGCTTATGCGACATTGGGTAGGCTTACAATCCATACTCCAGTTTCTTCTAATTGTCGGTACAATTTTAATTATTTATAGTCTATATAAATCTGCGATGGCCATAATTCCCCGTTTGAATAAAGATGAGAAAAGGAGATCGATTACTTACTTCGGAGATATTGTAAAGTTTAAATTGGAAGAGTTTAAGAATGCCATAGATTTGATGAGTGAAAAAGAATATGAACAAGAATTAATTGATCAAATACATGTCTCTTCATTCATCGCGAAACGGAAACATTTAGAATTTAGATTAGCCCTCATTATATTTTTTTGTGGGATGTTATTGCTAGCATTGAGTTATTTACTTTTTAAAATTTAATATGGTATCCAAAGAAGAAATCATTAAAGGAGTTGAAGATTTTTTTAATGGAGATTATAGCATCACTAGTGGGTATGTTATTCCAGGTGTTNNAAAATCTTTTCTTTGGGGTGTGGCTCAAATAGCTAGGTTAAATAATGGTGAACTTAGAAGTTTTAATGGCGATGGTGTCCTAGTCGTATTTATTGGAAAGAGCAAAAGGACAGCGGCTGCAAAAGCGGCTTTGCAAATGTCTTGGTTCGCCAAGAAAGTATTAAAACCGAAGCTCGATACTGTTTTCCAAAACAATCAAAGTTTGCAGAACCAAAGAATAGAATTTGATCTCGGTATCGGAATTGACGTAGGGAAAGTATTAGTTGTTCGAGGAGGTATTCGAGGGGAGAATAATAACGATCTTGTTTGGGTTGGAAATGCGACTAATTATGCCGTAAGACTTTCTGAACTGTCAAAAGATGGATATACCGTCTATATATCAGAAGATGTTTATAAACTTATGGATCGATCAAGCAAATTTAGCGGGACACCCGAAAAAAATATGTGGGAAGAAAGAACCTGGAATGCAATGGGAGAAATAAGCATCTATCGAAGCAATTGGACTTGGCCCGTTAGTTAAGATTGGGAATCTATAATTAGTCATACAACTTTATTCTCTGCCAGAACAAAGTCGGGAATATGGTGTTAAGAGCGTTCATAAGAGGATACCAAGAGTCAAAAGTTAAAATCGGCTACTTCCTCAACAACTTCAATTTCTTCTGACCTATGACCCTAAGTGTTTTGTGGTTAATAATCCGACCACAATGATCGCAGATATACAAATTCTTCCAAACTCCCTTATCCGGCTCTATCAGATTCCCCTTGTTATCACAGGGATAAAAACCATATTTTGTATCAGTATTCCCGCATAGGCAAAGCAAAGAACCTTCATTTCCTCCGATGCGAGATACGAATTCCTTTCTAGCCATTGTTTATACTGTAACATCTAAACAATCAAAGCGCAAGTATTGGAACGGTGATAAAAAAGATTAAATTTTCCCACGTCATTTATGAAGGACAATCATAGAAAGTCCATCACACCTTCAAAATGTCTCCCTCGTCTCCTCATTTTCTTTCGTGTACTCCCGAATCGCCTCC
>PLNZ01000053.1 GCA_003142915.1 Ignavibacteriales bacterium
ATAGATACTTTTGGCCCCTGACATAATTTCATATAATTACTTATTTTGATTCATTATATATAATATAATGAATCAAAATAAGTATAAGTCCGTTAAATGAAAAAAATCCGATTACTGGTAGTTGAAGGTAACCGATTCCTTCGAGATGGCATAACTACTATGATTGAAGAACAACCTGATCTTAAAGTTGTAGCTTCATTCGGGGACTGCACAAAATCTATACGGAGCATTAGTAAATCGAAACCTAATGTGATTCTTCTTGATCTTGGTTTACGAAATCAAAATAGTTTACAAGTTGTAAAATTGGTTAAGAAGGATTTCGCCGACATAGGAATAATTATAATGGATCTTATTCCTCTGGAGTCAGATGTCTTAGATTTTGTAAAAGCCGGTGTATCGGGGTTTATTCTTAAAGATGCAACAACCGACGATTTTCTAAGAACCATTCGGTCAGTTGCTTTGGGAGATAAAGTTTTACCACAGCATTTAACCGAATCACTTTTTTCACAAATTGTAGAATATGCAATAAACCATTCAAATGCATCTAAGCTAATTGAATCTGTAAGAATGACAAAACGTGAGCGTCAGGTAATTGAATTGGTTGCCGATGGTTTGACTAATAAGGAAATTGCTCAGAAACTTCATCTCTCAACCTATACTGTAAAGAGTCATATACATAATATACTTGAAAAACTAGCTCTCCATACAAGGGTGCAAATTGCAAACTATGCACATACATCCGACAGTTATGAAACCATCACTGACAGAATTTCAATGATGGATGAATAACCTTATTAAAAATTTTGATATGTAATGACGTTTTCTTTCTAAATTTTTAATTCTAATTGCAAGTAATATTTCTTTCCTAAATTGACTTCCATATTATCGGACCGATAGACCATCCGGTATCAAAGGATTAATCCTTTTTTCATCCTTTAGAGGTATTTATAGTGTAAAGTACCTTTATTAAATTTTGCTGTATTTTGACGATTAGTAATAATTAGTCGGGGGATAGACTATTCTCATCCTAATTATAGCATTCAAATATAGATAGAAAAGGATAATAGGCACTGATATGAACCGTAAGCTTCAAGTCGGAATAATTGATCTCGTTTCAAAAAAACCTAACAAGAAATTGTTCGCTAGAATAATGTATGCGAATTTTGCAAGCATTATGCCACAAGTTGTCGGAGTGTGGTGTGAAGAAGAAGGCCATAATGTTACTTATATTTGTTATACCGGCACTGAAAATTTACTCGATGAATTGCCTAAAAATGCCGATATAATTTTTATCGGGGCATTTACTGAATCTGCTCAAACAGCTTATGCATTGAGTAATTTACTACGATCTCGAGGGGCTGTTACGGTATTGGGCGGTCCCCACGCACGCTGTTATCCGGAAGATTCGAGAAAGTATTTTGATTATGTTACAGGATTTACAAATAAAAATATTATCGATGAAATACTGCAGGATTGTTCGCCTCATCGCCCTTTTGGCTTATATCTGAATGCTCAAAAGCAGCCTTCATTACTTCCCGGAGTAAGAGAACGATGGAAATTTATTGAACCAACTCTTAAAAAAGCTCCTTTAATAAAAATGGTTCCTATGCTTGGCAGCCTGGGATGCCCATACACATGCAATTTTTGTATTGACTCTACGGTAGCTTACCAGCCGTTGAATTTTGAGGTGATGAAAGAAGATTTATCGTTTCTTCTCACAAAATTTAAACGCCCTCTTGTTGGTTGGCATGACCCGAACTTTGGTATAAGATTCGAAGATTATATGAATGCAATCGAAGAGTCTGTACCGGAAGACCGTATAGATTTTATAGCTGAAAGTAGTTTGTCTTTATTATCTGAACCTCATGTTAAACGGTTAAGACGAAATGGTTTTAGGGCAATGCTGCCGGGAATAGAATCCTGGTTTGATCTTGGAGGTAAATCTAGGACTGGCAGCATGACGGGGATGGATAAGGTTTTGCATATTTCAGAACAAATCAACATGATCTTAAGGTATATCCCTTATGTTCAGACTAATTTTGTCTTAGGACTTGACGTGGATAAGGGTGAAGAACCCTTCGAGCTTACAAAAAGATTTGTTGATTTGACACCCGGCGCGTTTCCCGGCTATTCTCTTCTTTCTGCTTTTGGACGGGCAGCGCCGCTTAATTTAGAATATCAGCGTGTTAATCGTGTTTTGCCTTTTCCATTCCATTTTCTTGATAATAACCATGCAATGAACGTTGTTCCGGCAAATTATTCATGGCCTGAATTTTATTCTCATATTATCGATCTCGGTAAACATACATTTTCCTGGAAAGCAATCGCTAAACGATTAATAGCAACTAAAGCAACAATACCAAGATGGATGAATGTCGTACGCGCTATTTCGGAAGAAGGATTTGGCAGAATTAGATTTAACGAAGAAATATATAAACATTTACAAAACGAAAAAGAATTCCGCAACTATTTTGAGCAGGAGACCATAGAACTTCCGCAATTCTATAAAAATTTTGTAAAGCAGGATATGGGTCCACTCTGGGAATGGCTACCTGAAGGAGCTATGTTCCATGATCCTAATGCTTATCTTGAAACTATTGAGCAGCGGGTTGCAGTATAACTATATATCCTAAATTTATTTTCTTGGTAAAAGGTCTCTTTATTAGAAAAAATTAGTCACTTTGGTTACTGATTTATCTTTCGTCTCAACTTGGATTTTTTATGAAAAAAATTCGATTGTTACTACTTGAAGATAATCGCCTTCTCCGTAATGGGATTATTGCGATGCTTAAAAGCCAAGTCGATATCAACATTATTGCAGCTTCTGGAAATGGTGAGAATACCGTCATAATGCTTCGGAAATTAAAACCGGATGTTATCATTTTGGATTTGGGTTTACAAAGTCAAAACAGTTTAACAATTGTAGAGATTGTAAAGAAAGATTTTCCTAACGCAAAGGTTATTATGATGGACTTTGCTCCTGTAAGAGGGGATATTAATCAATATGTTAAAGCAGGTGCGTCCGGGTTTATTTTAAAAGATACGACACTGGATGATTTCCTCCTAACCATACGTACAGTTGCAAAAGGTACAAATGTTCTTCCGCCATATTTAACTAATTCCCTTTTCACTCAAATAGTTGAACATGCACTGAAGAATGGCAAAACAAAATTGCGAGATGCCGTACGCATGACCAAACGTGAACGGGAAGTTATTGAATTAATTGTCGAGGGCCTAAGCAATAGGGAAATCGGACAAAAGTTGAAGGTCTCAACTTATACTATCAAGAGTCATATTCATAATATCATGGAGAAACTTGCACTGCATACTCGTTTGGAAATAGCCAACTATTCTTACAACAACAGAACATTAAAGACGATTGCAGATAACATCACAACGGTTTAGAAGGGGAAAGTTGTAATATCTTAGGTAATTTAAATAATACTGGAATAAATAAATAAGAGTTGCATAATTATTGGTGCAGATTAATTATATTGTATACCTTATAAGTTGAAAGGAATGAAAACCATGAGTAAAAGTCAAGACAGTAAAAAAAATACGAAGAAGCAAGCTGCCAAAACCATGAAAGAAAAAAAGGCGGCTAAACGGGATAAAAAGAATAGTAAACAAAAAGGTGTTGTAGATCTATAATATATCTCGCAAAAAAAGAAGCCGTTATCAAGATAAAATTATTAAAAGTTAATTTTATTGTTGGTTCTTTGTATTAATGGCGATACGAGCCGTTAACTTTGTCAATCCTAAAAATTATTTCAAGATATGAGAGGACCGCTAACTTTTATATTTTTAAAAATTATGACTGTGAATAAACCGGTTACAATTTTAATGGTAATAAACTGCGTCTGATAAACCATAAATTAATTTTGTTATCTAAACAATCCATTGAAATAAAAGTCAATTCTTTCAGTGCCGTTTTAAAATTATTCTCAGACAGAATATACATATAAACATGTTACCAATGCGAGCCAACAGAATATTGATTTGCTTTTGATGGCAAATAGTTTCGTTTTTAGTACATTAAAGTTTGATTTTTTTTAATTCAATGATTCTGGAATATAAAAATAGATTAAAATACAAAATACCCTTTATTATATTAGGACTTATTGGGACAAGTGTAGTTTTTTATCTTGTAAGTCTTCACGGTGCAGGGATTTCCCCGGACTCAGTTTATTACATATCGGTAGCAAGACATATTGCGGATGATACTGGTTTTGTCGGTTATGATGGTTACTATTGTGTGCTTCAGCCTCCCCTCTACCCTTTATTATTAGCTGCGATAAAAACAATACTGTTGATGGATCCATTATTATCTTCAGGCTATATTAATTCTATTCTCTTTGGTTTAATAGTTTACTTCTCCGGTTTATTCTTATTAAAACACTTAAATTCCTTTACATTAGTAATATTAGGAACGATTTCTATTTTGCTTTCATTCGTATTTATTCAAATATCTATAATGGCGTTGTCGGAATCCCTTTTTATTTTGCTAGTACTATTATATCTCTACTACTTTGAAAAATATAAAGTCAGGGGAAATATCACTTCTCTTATTCTTTTATCAGTTACGACAGCATTGGCTTGTTTAACCAGGTATATAGGAGTTATAATAATTTTAACCGGCTTAATAAGTATTTCTCTTCAGAAAAATAATCTATTTAAAGAAAAACTCAGACACACAATAATTTTTATATTCATTACATGTATGCCTATTGGTTTGTGGGTTACCAGGAACATTTTCCTTTCAGGCACTCTTGTAGGGCAGCGTGCTGATTCATCGTACACTTTATTTGAAAATATAAGGTTTTTATTCAATACCATCCTTCAATGGTATTTACCAATGCAGATTACAGGACAGCAATTAATTTTTGCTTTTCTAACAATAGCAACTTCTTTGATATTAGTTCTAATAAAGTGGGGGGGGAAAATATGGATAGTCTTAAAAGAAATATATCCGGGCTTAATTTTCATTTTATTGTATGCAGGAATGATCGTAATTTCTTCTACGACTACCGCATATGATCATATTGGGAACAGATTATTATCACCGATTTATATCCCCGTATTTTTTATATTCTGTATTATGTGCGATAAAATTCTTAAATGGTTATCGAAATATTTTAACAAAAATTTAGTAACTATCTTTTTCGCCGCAGGTATAATTATCTGGATGATATATCCTGTGGGGAAAACCGTTTATATAATCAATGATTATATTAGATCATCAGGTTTTGGATATAACAGCGACTATTGGCGTAAAAGAGAAATAATCAAATATCTTATCGATCATGAAGAGCTAAGGAATAAATATATATTTTATAGTAATGTTCCGGAAGCTGCATATATTCTTGCTAATATCGAAGCCCGTTGGAGCCCTGCCAAAACACTTTACAACTCTACTCGACTAATAAATGTCGATTCAAATTTCCAAGAGATATGGAAAGGAAAGGACAAAGTTTGCTTGGTTTGGTTTGATAAGATTGACCGGCAGTTTCTTTACTCAATTGATGAACTGCAAAAAAGTACACATATGATAAAAATGGCTCAGTTTAATGATGGTACGGTTTATACAATTACAAAATAAGTATTTGAAAAACTGCATGCACACAATTTCATCATCATTATAAGACCAATGAGAATCCGCCACAAATCTTAAAAATTAATTCAATCCCCAATAAATAATAATTTATTAATGTGAGTTATTCATTCCAATTATATATTTGTATTCGTTTTTATAAGAATAACAAGAAAAGGCTGTGATAAAGTGGACACAAAGATACGAGCGTGGGTAGCTTCGGCAAATATGGGATACGGACATATGAGGGCAGTTCATCCTTTAAAGGAAATTGCTGAAGATGATATTATTTTGGCCGGCGCAATTGATTCCATATCTTCTTCGGAAAAAAGATTATGGGCGAGAATGATCCGTGTATATGAGTTTTTATCACGTGCAAAAGGTATTCCTTTTATTGGCAGTCCTGTTTTTAATATTTTGGATTCTTTCCTTCGCATACCTTCTTTTTACCCGATGAGAAATTTATCAAACAGAACATTCCAGGTAAATCTATTAGAATCAAGCATAAAACAAGGATTATGTTCAGGTATGTTGAAAAAAATCCATACAAAGCATTTACCTCTTGTAACTTCATTCTTTGCACCTGCAATTGCTGCCGATATGGATGGATATGACGGTATCTTCTGTATAATTTGCGACGCCGATTTAAACAGGGTTTGGGTTGCCAAAGAGCCATGGGAAAGCAGGATAATTTATTTTGCGCCTTGTGGTAAAGCCGCACAAAGGCTACTTGCTTATGGCGTACCAACTGATAGAATTTTTACTACCGGTTTTCCATTATCGAATGAACTGCTTGGAGGCAAGAATTTGGCAGTATTAAAATCTGATTTGGCGCAGCGATTATTCTACCTTGATCCTAATGACCGGTTTTGGCCCCTGCATGGGAAAAATGTTGAGTATTTCTTGAGTAAAGAGAATTGTAAATTTAATGATACCAGGAAGCTGACGATTACATATTGTGTGGGAGGAGCCGGAGCTCAAAAAGAAATAGGAAGGACGATAGCTCTTAGCTTGAAGAATAAATTAAAAGCAGGCAAAATTATTTTAAATTTGGCTGCCGGAACAAAAGAAATGGTTAAAGACTATTTTGAAAATGTGAAAAGAGAAATTGCCGATGGTTCCGAAAATATTAATATTATTTTCGCTGAAAAATTAGATGATTATTTTGATAAATTTAACAAATCTATGCATACAACTGATATACTCTGGACAAAACCCAGCGAGCTATCGTTTTATTCCGGTTTAGGGATACCGATTATCATGTGTCCTCCTATCGGTTCACAGGAACAGTTTAATACAAAATGGTTGTATGAAATACAAGCAGGCATTAAACAGGAAAATCCTGAATATACAGACCAGTGGCTGTTTGATTTATTATATAAAGGCAGGCTTGCGGAAGCCGCATGGTCTGG
>PLNZ01000203.1 GCA_003142915.1 Ignavibacteriales bacterium
CTTGCGGAAGCCGCATGGTCTGGGTTTTTGAAGGCAAGAAAACTCGGCACATTTAAAATACTTGAAATCCTTGAAACAGGGAAAATGATACGTGAAGATTCACCAATTCTTCGTTAACCGGACATGAATCTGAAAAAGAAATATCTGTTATTATATCTTAAAACCGGCGGCGGCCATCTGGCCCCGGCAAAATCAATTGCGAAAGTTCTCGAACAAAATTGTAATAATGAAATAGAACCTGTTTTGGTTGACGGCTTCAATGAGACCAATTTTATTATCAAATATTTAATTGAAGACGGGTATAGGAACCTTCAGGCGAACGCAACCTGGTTTTATGAGGCATTGTATGCTTTATTCAAATTTGATTTTATTGCAGGCTTTAATAATACATTAATTTCCTTTTTTGTAAAACCTTATCTTAGAAAAGTATTTCGTTCAACAAACCCGGATAAGGTAATAATCTTTCATTTCTTTCTTATTGAACCTGCATATGAGGTTATGAATGAACTTAATTTGCATATTCCTTTGATTACTGTAGTGACCGATCCGTATACCGCACACCCGTTGTGGTTTTTCAAAAAGGAACAAAATTTCATTGTCTTTAGCGAAAGATTAAAATTACATTGCCTGAAGAGAGGAATAAAAGAAAGTAATATACATGTATTCCCGTTTATTCTAAGTGAAAGATTTTCAAATCCGGTTGATCCGTTAAAAATTCCTGAACTTAAAAAAGAACTGGGATTTCCTGCGGGTAAAAAAATTATACTGATTTTAGGCGGCGGGGATGGTATTCCCAAAGGATATAGAATTCTTAAAAGGCTTGTTAATAGCCGGGATAATATTGAGGTTGCGATTGTGTGCGGGAAAAATGCTTCGCTTCTTAAAAAAGCTGAAAAATTGAAAAAGAATTCAGGTAATTCCGGGATCAAAATTTACGGCTATGTTGATATTATATATGAACTGCTGAATATCTCCGACCTCGTTATAACAAAATGCGGCGCTTCAACCTTTATGGAAATTGTAATGAGTAAAAAAATACCTGTTATTATAAATTATATCTGGGAGCAGGAAAAAGGCAACATGGAATACCTGGTGAGTAAAAAGATGGGAATTTATGAACCAAATGTTAAGAAGCTCACCCGCTTAATAAATGATTTGTTAAATAACCCAGTTGAATGTTCCTTATATATCGAGAATATAAAAAGGGAATCATTGCAAAACGGTAATATAATGGTAGCCGAATTTATCAATAATTTTTGGTAAATATAACATAAAACACACCTATAAGGACTACTTCCTAAACGGAAATAAGAATCATCTTGCTTATATTTGCGGGACTAATTTCAACAAGAAACTGTAATTTTTATGATAAAAGCGACTAATCTGATAAAGAAGTTTGGTGATTTTACTGCGGTAGACAATATTTCTTTCAATGTAGAGAAAGCAGAAATATTTGGTTTCCTTGGTCCCAACGGAGCCGGTAAATCGACAACTATTAAAATGTTAACTACACTACTACATCCTACAAGCGGTGAAATTGAAATAGACGGAATTAATCCTCGCCATCATCAGAATAAAGTACGTGCGTCTTTCGGCATTGTTTTTCAGGATCCGAGTTTGGATGATGAACTTACCGCTTATGAGAATATGCAGTTCCATGCTGTGCTATATAAAGTACCTAAAAACGTCAGAATCAACAGAATTGAGGAACTGCTGAAGTATGTTGAACTGTGGGAAAAGAAAAACGAACTTGTAAAAAACTATTCGGGTGGCATGAAGCGGAGGCTGGAAATTGCACGCGGTTTTCTACATCATCCTAAAATTATTTTTTTGGATGAGCCTACATTAGGATTGGATCCGCAAACAAGAAACTACATGTGGAGTTACGTACAAAATTTAAATAAACAGGAGCAGACAACCATTTTCTTTACCACTCATTATATGGAAGAAGCAGACAAAAATGCCAGTAGAATAGCAATTATTGACCACGGTAAAATCATTGCCAGCGGCACGCCCGCACAATTAAAAGAACAGACAAATAAAGAATCGCTTGAAGATGCTTTTCTTGAACTGACCGGCCATGCAATCCGGGAAGAAGAAGCTTCAGGTCTGGATAAGATGAGAAGGATGAGAAACGCATTTAGAAGAAAATAAGATCGGCTATGATTTTGTTTTAACTATTATCATTTAGCAATTTGAATTTATATTCTTAAAATAATTTATGTCAACAATTTATATTCTTTGGCTTAGACAATTAAAAAGATATATTCGTTCACGATCAAGAATAATCGGCAGTTTAGGGCAGCCTATATTATTTTTAGTGGCTCTCGGGTTCGGCTTTGGTCCAATTTACCAACGCGCCGGGCAGGGCAGCTATATTGAATTTTTAGCGCCCGGTATTATTGCTATGAGCATCCTGTTCACCGCTATTTTTTCAGGCATAAATATGATCTGGGACCGCCAGTTTGGATTTTTGAAAGAAACCTTAGTGGCTCCTGTTTCCCGAATAAATATTATGTTTGGAAGAATACTCGGCGGGGCAACGGAAGCATTATTTCAGGGCATTTTAGTTTTAATTATATCAATAATAATAGGATTTCATATTCATTCTTATACCCTGTTAGCAATGTCGCTTTTATTTATGGCTTTGATTTCCCTTTTCTTTACTGCACTTGGAACTGCAATTGCTTCCATGCTTCAGGATTTTCAGGGCTTCCAGCTTATAATGAATTTTATTGTTATGCCTGTTTTCTTTTTATCCGGCGCTTTGTTTCCGTTGAACGGACTGCCTAAAGCCTTAACCGTTGTTGCAGACCTCGATCCCCTTTCTTACGGCGTTGACGGACTGCACTTTGCTTTAACAGGCGCCTCCCATTTTGGAGCTGGAATTGATATAATGGTTCTATCGGTTCTTACTTTTATCCTACTTGTCATAGGTAGTTATTTATTTTCTAAGATTGAGGTTTAGAATAAGGGAGAGCTTAGGCAACATTTTAAGATGATATCCTTTTATAGAGGATACAACAAATTATAACTTATACCGATTTTCATGTATGTGTTATTTTGATATTGTTTAAGCTTTATAAAGTCCGATGCCACTTCAAAAATAATATTTATATCTTCATTTAGATTCATAATATATCCGGCGGCGGCGCCTAAATACAATATGATCGATATACCATTATCATTATCCTTCGGAAACGGGATTAAGGAAATGCCGGCATAGGATATTAAATAAAAATCCTGCACTATTCTTAATTCGGGCCCGATATTAAAATATGGTGAAGTGTTATTCAGCCCTATTTCATTAAAAAATCCAATCTGGGTTGGGATATATTCGAGGGGAACACCAAAATTGGAATAGGAATAGCTGACATTAATATAAAACTGTTTTGAATATGATGATAATTTCATATTATCACTTCTTGAATAACCCGGGGAAATAGTTACCCTGTAATAATCCGGGTAAACATTATTAACGCTGTCATTCGCCTGGTAATATTCTTCATCGTTTTCATTTACTTCAAGAGTATCATTATTTAATTCATTTTGACAAACCGCCTTGTGCTGCAGAAGCAGACAGAACAAAACGATCAAAAATATCTTTGATACTCTGAAATATTTCATTTTAATAAATATTATTATAATTTA
>PLNZ01000304.1 GCA_003142915.1 Ignavibacteriales bacterium
TTGGAGCGCTGCTCTTATCAATGATAATTTTAACAGTTATTGCAACAGTCCTTTATCCTTCTGTCGCGAGATAAATGAATGATAAGAATTCTTGATATGAAATTTTTAATCTTTGAGTATCTTTAGTCGAAATATTTCTTCTTTAAATAAATATATAAGGTATGCTTATGCCGCAAGAACTTAAAATTAATTTGGATAAAACTGCTATAGTTGTTATTGATTTACAGAAAGGTATTGCTTCTTTACCGGTTGAACCTCATCCGGCAAAGGAGGTTGTCGGCAATACAGCAAAGCTTTTAACAGCATTGCGTGAGAATAATATGCCTGTTTTTTTAGTGCATGTTACGCCCTCTCCTGACTTGAAAGATGCTTTGCATCCCATTACTGAAACAAGTTTTTCAAGGACTTCTTTTAATCCGGCTTGGAGCGACTACATGCCTGAGCTGAATATCCAGCCGACGGATTTTTTAATTACCAAACATCAATGGGGCGCTTTTTATGGTACCGACCTCGATCTTCAGTTGAGAAGAAGGGGAATAGATACTATAATTCTATGTGGTATTTCAACTAATTTTGGAGTGGAAAGCACGGCAAGATTTGCATATGAGTTTGGGTACAATCAAATTCTTGTTGAGGATGCAATGTCTGCAATGACTAAAGAAGCTCATGAAGCTTCTATAAAATTTGTTTTTCCCCGGCTTGGATTAATTCGTAATACTGATGAAGTTCTGACTGCAATAAATCCCTCCAAATCGAATTGATCTATATTGCAGCTTAGGAAGTAATTACAGGATTTATTATTTCACCAATGCCCTTAATCCAGGTGCAAATAACATCTCCCGATTTAAGAAAGACCGGAGGCGTTCTGCTGAATCCTACACCTCTTGGAGTTCCCGTTGCAATTATATCCCCCGGTTCAAATGTGAATGAGTGGGATAATTGTGAAATTAATTCTGCAACACTAAAAGTCATATTCTTTGTATTATCTTGTTGAAGTGTTACGCCGTTTATACTGCATCCAAGCTCTAAATTTTGGGGATCTGGTATCTCATCCTTTGTAACTATAACTGGTCCCATAGGACAGAAAGTATCTAACGATTTACCTCGAACCCATTGCGTGTCTGAAAATTGAATATCACGGGCGGATACATCATTTAAAATTGTGTAACCGAATACATAATCTAATGCTTCTTCTTTTTCAATATTCTTAGCTTTTTTCCCGATTATAACGCCAAGTTCAGCTTCATAATCAACTTGTTGAGTAATTTTCAAGGGAATTATTATCGGATCAGTAGGACCGGTTATTGAATTGTTAAATTTTGCGAACACTAGGGGAGATTTAGGTATCTCCATCTTCGATTCCTTAGCATGATCGAAATAATTCAAGCCTATTGCCACAATCTTTGAAGGATTTCTAAGAGGTGCATCAAGGGTCCTATGTGATAATATAATGTCTTTTTTTATTCCTTTTATCGAATCTTCAAGTTTTTTCCATTCAGCTTCGCCGGCTTCAATTAATTCACGCATGCTGCCTACAAAGCCTAATTTGGAAAATGGAATTATTCCGCTTCTAGAAACTACTATTGAGGAACCGTCTTTTAAAGTTGCAAGTCTCATCTAAAAAAAGCTGTAATAATTAACATAAAAATAAAACAAAAAGCTCAAAATTGCTGTTACTAATGATTGCCTTTGTATTTAAACAACCCTGAACTTGTTGCAATCCAAATATTACCGAATGAGTCTTGTGAAATACCGGTGACATTTGTAATATTTAATCCGGTATTATTATAATTGAATGTTGTTACGCTCGAAGGAGAGGAAAATTTTATTAATCCCTGATTGGTCCCGACCCATTTCACATTATTTCTATCAATAAAGATTGTATTTGTACTGCTTGATGAAGGAATAGGATAAACTTTATTCCAGCTTGAACCATCAAAATAACACAACCCATTTCCAAAGATACTTTCATTAGCAAAACCCGCCCAAACTTCACCGGTTGGTGAAGCAGCCAAAGCGGTAATATTATCACTAATTATATTTGCCGAATATGTTGTGTAAAATTGCCATGAATTTAGTGGAAATCCTTCGGCTATTCCGTAATTCATTATTCCTGCCCATATATTATTATTGCCGACTAAAACTAATGATGTAATTGGGATCGTAATTGGTGCACCGTTGGAAGGAGTGTAGTCTGCCCATCCCGGGAATTGAGTTATTGATGCATTAGTACCTATATAGCAGTTACCATTGTTATCAACAGCGAGAGCATTTATATGATAATCAGGCAAGCCTGAAGACATAAATCCATATTCATGTGTAGATGTTCCACTATTTATAACAACTAAACCGCGCGTAGTTCCGATATACTTAATATTATTGGCATCAACGGTAATACAATCAATAGTATTACTTAATGAATTATAATAAGTCTGCCATGTTGTGCCGTTAAAACTTAAATAGCCCCCGATGGATGAGCCTACCCATATGATATTGTTTTTATCTACTGCAACACAATTGAGAATATCTGTTGTAATACCGGAATTTGAAGTAGTATAATCCTGCCATAATGCAGTATCAACCAAAATTGAATTTGCTGAAGATGTATTCCCGCTGCTTACTGTCGTAAGCACACTATCGTCGCGGTAATTCTTAAAACGATATTTTATATAATAATATCCCGGCATAACGGAAATTGTACATGGAGTATATAAACCGGTGCTTGAATCATTTATTAAAATTTCAGCATTAGAAGGGATGCTTGTACAGTTAATGTTCCCTTTCATTGACGGGTCTTGAGTGAAATCCACAAATAACGATTTCTTTACTCCTTCAACTATGCTGACTGAAATTGAAGTATCTTTAAATAAATCTTTTTCTAGAGTAATAAGATATATTCCCGTACTTAACCATGTTAAACTATCTGGAGTAGCTCTGCGTCTTTCCATGTTGTTAAGATAAATATTAAAACCGGGTGGATTGGAATTTATGAAAATGTATCCATTAGGTGGAGGCGAATCCGGCGGTGTTACAGATACTTCTTTGTTACAAGAAGAGGCAGAGACTATAAAATAAAACAACACACATAAGGCCGGTATTATTCTTGAAGTATTCTGAATGATCATATTTCTTAGCATTAATAATATCCCAACGAACTTAAATAATTGGCTGTGAATCGAATATATAAGTCAGTTCTTATATATGAAGCAAAAATCCCGTAGCCTCCCTGGATATTAGTATAATCCGGTTGATTTAATTGCACTGTAAAAGCGTCTGCGCCTTCCTGCAATGATGAAAAATAGGTTGATAAATATTCATCGTAAACAATCATTTGTATGTCTATGTCGGCAATTGTATAATTAAATTTGCTTAATCCGTTTTGCGGAATTTCATTTAAAGCATTATTAATTACCGAAGTGTCGATATCAAAGAAGTTTTCTGTTGTTTGTGTAGGGTAAACCGGCGTCTGATTCCCATTCTCAGTTATATAATATAACGGCACTACCTTTGTCTGCAAATCGGTTGAACCTTTGATATAATAATCAATTACAATTCGTGGTTGATAATAAACATTCGCAATTGCCTGCCAACCGATATAAATGAAGCTTCTTCCTGCGGTAGAAGGAATCGTCACATCATCATCCGCATCAAAAAAATCAGACTGAGAAACAGCGGGCATTTGGGTAGTTGCTTGAAGTACTATCCCATTGTGTAATATGGCTTGTATATCAACATATTCACCTGCAGCCGGCTGCAAATTTTTTGCATAATAAAAATGGACCGAATCTTTATATTGAGATGTATCTGTTCTCATAACCGAACTATCCCTTAATTCATAAAGAGTATCTCTGTACCAGATATCCACTTCTGCATCTGTTACCGAAGGATCTTCTGTATTTGATATAGGGTTAAGTCCGACCGATGGCTGATAACTTTTTGTGAGAGTAACAATTTGTATGGAGGTATCATTTCTCATAATTCCTGTTAACACGTAACGCTGTCTAATAGGAGCATTCGGGTTGAAAGGAACCTCGCATGAATAAAATATTACCGCCGGTAATGTGAAAATGATAAATAAAGTACTTTTCATATTTCTATATTAAATGTAGCAGTTGGTAAAAAAGGCAGCATATTTACTCTTTGTCCTGTTTCTCTATTATAATAAAAAATATTTTTACGATTATATACGTTAATTATGCTTAAATCCAGGCTCCAACGATAATTCCAGACGGTGAATGATTTTGAAACGCTTATATCCAAACGGTGATAATCGGGTAGCCGACCTAGATTTATATCTGCAAGAATAGCATAAGGCACATAACCATTCAAAATCGACCCATAGGAATATAAATCACTAAAATAAAATTTATTATAGTAACCCATATTTTGTGTAAACGGAAGCCCTGAGTTATATACCCAAACTAAAGTCGTTTCCCAATTTTTACCTAAATCGGCATTCAATATTAAATTCAATGCGTCACGTACGTCATAACTTGGATAGTAAACCCAATTATTTAAAGTATTATAGCTCCAACTTAATGTGTAAGAACTTGTGAATTTTATGATATCCAAAGCGTAAATTAATTGAAATTCCCAGCCGTAAGATTCATTCGAACCGGGTAGTAAATCGGGATCACTTGACGTAAATTTATCTTCATTCAAAATAGGAATATTATGAAGAGTTTTATAATAACCTTGTATGTCTAATGAAAGATTTTGTGTGAAATCCGTTTTCATCCCAATAGTATAATGAATCGCAGAAGATGTTTTTAAATAAGGCGGGGTTATTATCCATGGATCAAATAAAGAAATAACTTGACTTGGATCCGAAAGAGTAGTTATTTGCTGGGTATAAATTCCCCAAGCGGCTTTTAAAGAAACTTCCGGTAGAATTCTATAGGTTAGATTTACCCTGGGGCATAATTGCATTGAACTACCTACTGCCTGTGAGAGACCGGTTAAATCTGCATAGATCCCTATATTTGCGCCAAAATTTTCGAATCGTTGAAATTTATAGAGTGCATAAACGCCCATATCTGCCCCATTAGCCGAAATATTCGATATAGCCCCTAATGAATTTTCCATATACAATTTTGTATCAAGGTCTTTAACATCCATCCCAACATCCATTTCATCTTTTGAATCATATACGTAAATAAAGCTGGAATTGAATGTCAGATCATTCACCTGGTTTGATTCCGGATCCGCACCACTCAATTTTGGATTTACATCACCGTCAAATTCGCTCCAATGAAAATCAATATTGAAAAATAAAGGTGAGTCCGTAATTTGTGACCACTTAAATCCGAAAAGATTATTATTCCATTTTACATCTTCTGTAAGGGGATTGTCATTTGCAATGTTATCACCGCTTGAGAATCCTGCAATCACGAATTTAGAGCCCTTTATAAAGTTCGGGTTTGCATAAGTTAACTTATAAGACAAATCAAAGAAATCTATCGGAACGTCTTCGTTATTTAGAAATTTTTGCAGGATTTCAGTTGAAAAACTTTTTCTGCCGGTAACTATAAATGAACCGTAAGGAATGGGTCCTTCTACTAATAATTTCCCGGATAGAAAACTGGCGCTGGCCTTAGCATCGAAATCATTTTTATTTCCATCCTTAGTAATTATATCCAGCACGGAAGATAATCTGCCGTTATAATTAGCTGGAAAACCGCCCTTATAAAACTCTGCACTATTTATCATGTCCGGATCGATTACACTGAAAATACCAAGCGCATGAAAGGGGTTATAAATAGTTGTGCCATCTATGAGGACAAGATTTTCATTACTATCACCGCCTCTGACATAATAACGCGCAGAAATATCGCTGGTTGACTGAACACCGGGAATATATTGTAATGATCGGAAAATATCCGATTCTACACCGTTCGGTAATATTTCCAGTTCGTTTCCAGAAATATGCTCAAGCCCAATATCGGGTGTATTTTTTTCTGTTATTCTTTCTCCTATGCGTTCAACCGGTTTAAGTAAAATACTAGTTGGTTCCAGTTCAACTTTAATTTCCGTCGTTTTATTTGTAGAAATAGATACTCGGATAATTTTCGTTATATAGCCAATGAATGAAACTGTGATGTTGTATTCTTTGCTTGCCGGGATGGAAGGCATATAGAAGTAACCATTGGAATTTGCTGAAACACCGATTTTTAATTCATTAATTGCAATATTACTGAAGGGAAGCACTTCGCCGTTTGTTGAATCAACAATTGAACCCCTTAATGTTCCCTTTTCTTGTGCATACAGGCAGTTACTTAAAATTAAATGAATAAAAATAATAAATATACCTATATACGACGGATAAATATTTCGAAAATAATATTTAATCATCCGGATCTAGTCTTAAGATTTTTAAATATCTCCAATCTTAGTAAAAATATATATTTTGTTGATGATAAAAATAAGATTTTTTTTCAAAGTATACATTTGCTAAAAGAATAATAATCTTTGGATGAAAATATTATATTAGCTTACTTTGGAAAAAATCTTATTTTACTGAATTTAACCGTGATCCATAATATTGAACAAATCAAAGTAAGAAATATCTTTGATAAATCTATTGCAATGCAACTTTAAAAGCAATTTATTTAATTTTGGATAAGGAGAAATTTCAAATGTCATTCAAAACTGTACCCTGGCTTTTTGAAGAGAGCGAAATGAAATATCCCGAGAATATTCTGATGTGGGAAAAAACGGGTTTACAATATGAAGGTACATCCTACTTCCGGATGAAGGAACTTGTTTATAATTTTGCGGCAGGCTTAAT
>PLNZ01000098.1:0-309 GCA_003142915.1 Ignavibacteriales bacterium
TATTATTACTTATTATAATAATACTGAATTCCGTTCCTGAACTTAATGCTCAATGGCAGCAGGTTAACCTTGGCCCTGCCGGCGGTAAAATAAATTCCGTTGCTGTTATTGGTTCGAATGTTTTTGCAGCAACTAATGCCGGTATTGATCGCTCAACTAACAATGGTTCTACCTGGACGAGCGTTAACAGCAGTATGACTTTCTGTTTTGCTTCAATTGGTTCAAATATCTTAGCAGGTACTTCTTCCGGGGTAATAATTTCAACCGATAGCGGGAGTACCTGGAACGGGCCCAATCCCGGTATACCAT
>PLNZ01000098.1:454-13840 GCA_003142915.1 Ignavibacteriales bacterium
ATGGTACAAGTATCTTCTCTATTTTAGTAAACGATTCTGATATTTTTATAGGTACTACAAATGGTGTATACATATCAACCAACAATGGCGAAAGCTGGACTGCGGCAAGTAACGGAATGCCGGTACCTCCAAAGCAGGTATATTCTATTGCAGCAGGCTCCACAGGGGCAGGTGGAACAAATTTATATGCGGCTACAAATAATGGGGTATATTTATCAACGAATAATGGCACAAGCTGGACGGCTGAAAATAATGAAACTGTTGGAACGGAAATATTAAGTTTTGCCGGCAGCGGTCCGAATATGTTTGCTGCCATCAAAGGATCCCCAATATATGTTTCCACTAACTTTGGATCATCATGGTATGCTGCTGCCGACAGCGGTTTGGGCAATGGACTCATTCAACACCTTACGGTTATCGGTTCCGGATTGTATGCAGCCACTGATAGCGGCTTATTTATATCGTCAAATGATGGAGAGAACTGGAGTTCAATAAACGGCGGCGTTATGGATACGGTATCTCCATATGATCTTGTTCAGAGTGGTTCAAATCTTGTTGTAGCTACTCAAAAAAATGGCATCTATTTTTCTTCAAATTATGGAGCAAGTTGGAAGAAAGCGGATGGTTTTAACACACAAACTCAACCCGCACTATCAGCAATCGGATCCAAAGTTTTCTCAGAGAGCGCCAACGGTATTTATCTATCAACCGATAATGGTGAAAATTGGGTCGAATTGAATGATACAGTAACGAACAGGGGACTTTTAATAAGTATTGTATCAACAGGCTCGACACTTTTTACTGTCAATGAGGGAAATCCAATGGAATTTGAAGATATCGGGCCTACTTACACCAGCCTAAAAAACTCTACTGATAATGGTATAACCTGGAATCCGGTTAGTATTGCCGGCATACCTCAGTATTTTTCAGGTAATATATACCAGTTAATGGTAAATGGTTCTGATATCTTTGTAAATCTCAATAATGGCGTTTATGGATCTATAGATAGTGGTAACAATTGGAATAATATAAGTCATGGATTGCCTGGTGGTGAAATCACATCTTTATTCGTAAACGACTCAAGTGTATTTGCGGAAGTATCAGGGAGTGGACTATGGCGGCTGCCGTTGTCTGATATCGTTACAGCGATCAAACAGCCTATATTATCATCTTCCCCAAAGTCTTTTATGCTTTGGCAGAACTATCCAAATCCTTTTAATCCTACAACAATAATATCGTACGATATCCCTAAACTTTCTCATGTTTCGATAAATGTTTATGATGTACTCGGCAGAAAGATTGAAACGCTTGTTGATGCTGAAAGATTACCCGGACATTACCAGGTAACATTCGATGCATCAAGATTACCGAGCGGGATATACTTCTACAGGCTTACTGCCGGAAGCTTTGTCCAAACAAAAAAGCTGATGGTGATAAAATAAGGGGGAAAATTTAAATGGAAACGAAAGGAGGTAATTGTATGTTAAAGCTTATATAGCTAAGGGCGACGTGGCTGCGCCGCCCGTAACAGTTATCAGTATATTATCATTTTGATAAAGGGGACAAGCAAAACGCGCTGGCAGTTTTATCCACATTAGACAATACGTTCCCAATGAGTCAGGAAGACATTCAGGCACATTTAATTCTTGGTGACACTTCATATTATTCAATAAATTTAGCTAAGAAACCTGACTTGCAACCGGCTGCTGTTCAAATTCCGACTGAATATAAACTATTCGCCAATTATCCCAATCCTTTTAACCCATCCACAATAATTCAATATCAACTTCCAACTAACGGGATGGTAACAGTAAAAGTATACGATATTTTGGGCAGGGAAGTTAAGACACTTGTAAATGATTATAAAACAGCCGGAAATTATTCCGTCAACTTTGACGCTTCGAGGCTTGCAAGCGGAATATATTTCTATCAAATACGGGCTGGTAATTTTACTTCAACTAAAAAGATGATGTATTTGAAATAGCAACATTCATGTGAGACTCACTTAAACGTGAGTTTCACTAAGTAAAAAGTAATTTTAGAATGCTAAAGTAAGATTAATGTTTTAATTTTAATCAATACTAAACTATAATAAGGGTCAGCTTGCCAAACTGACCTACATTATATTGCAAGTAAACAGCAAAAGGGCAGTAATATTATCCCCATAATAGTTCCGGTAGTAAACATACCAAGAATTGGTATTAATATAAGGCTTGATAGCAGCGAGCCTGCACAACCGCCGATTAAATCCGCTGAATAAAGAGATGCGATAGTATCCTGCTGAACCTTTACATTAAAGAAGCTCGCAAAAGCAAAAATGCCGGCAACGAGAAATCCGGTACAAAATAGGATTATTGAAGTTCCCGGTAATCCAGCCAGTAAATTCCCATTTACAGCAAAGCCGAAAGAGAAATTTATTATCCCAAGAAGTATTATAAATCCCAAACCGGTGAGCCGGAAAATATTTTTGCTGATTCGCCTGTGATATAATTTATTTATAAAAGCTGCGCCTATAGAAAGCCCAATCATAAATGCCGTAAGTAATATTCCGATGTTTTGAAAAAGCACACCGCTGACCGATTGGTAATACAGAATAGACATCGTCTCTAATACCATCCCCGTAAAACCGGCAATAAATACTAACAAAGTACCGCTGAAAGATGTGCGGTATTTAACAATTAATATAAAGGCTATAAGAAAAACGATGATAACAATTAAATATGTCCTGTTGTTTTTAATCCTTTCAAAAACAGGACCGGGATTGAACCAATTTAGATCAGGGAAAAATTTTGAAAGCCATATTGCCGTTGTGAACTGGTAGCAAACAGGCAGTAAATCGGAGTTGATTTGGGAATTACTGCCGGAAAGAATGTTTGCAATTTGAAAAAATCTGTCATTTGTATAAATGTATTTAATATACTCGGGAATAACATATTTAGTCGAAATATTTCTATCTTTAAATCTTTTTACCAGAACATCAGGATTTTTTTCAAGGATAGAATTAGATGCGGTAAAAATACAAGTAGCACCGGGCAGAGCAATAACATCATGGAAAACTGATTTAAGCGTATTATAAATACTTGCGTTCCGGTTGGTTAATTGGGGAGTCCATAAATTTTCAGCGGATTTAAGCCTTACGGCAATAATCCCGTCTTTATTCAAACGTTTATTACATAATTCAAAAAATTCTTTAGTGTAGAACCGGTTTGTTTGCCCTGATGAAGGCTCAGGCATACCGACTAATATTACATCATAGCTTCCGCAATATTTCAAATAGTTTCTCGGGTCGGCTATAATAAGATTTTCTCTTTTTGATTCAAGAGTTTTAATTATTTCATCCGGCAGGTATTTACGCACGGTGCTGATTAATTTTTCATTTAATTCTACATAATCAATTTTGAGGGAATCGTATTTTAACAGTTCGTAAATAGTCCCTTCAATTCCGCCGCCAAGTACAAGCACGTTTTTTGGAGCGGGATGTTGTGTCAAAACCATGTGCACAAATTCTTCTGCGGCTGTGCTTTCTGTTTCAAAAGAAAGAGCGTCGTTTTCAAACACTGAAATTTGCCCCTGATAGGAAGTAACCGAAACGCGGCTGTAGGGAGTATCTTTAGTCTCTGCTAAATATGGATGGTTAATCTTAGTCATTAAGTAATCAAGTGATGAAGAGAAACCGAATAAAGATAAAATGAGTATAATAAGAAAAGCCGTAGAAATAGTGAAATATTTTTCCTTCTTCATGAGTGAGAAAAACAATACAGGTAGAAATGAAATGAGACTACATAGAAAAGCCGCAGTTAAATTTTGTACGCCGAGCATTAATAATATTGTTGACGTAAAGCCGCCGGCAACGCCTCCTGCGCTTTCTACGGCATAAGCTTTAGCTAATGAATTTTTCTCCTTTATATAATTTCCGGCTGCATGCTGAAACATAATTCCGGGCAATATACTGACAGGCAGTACTGCAATACATATAGCTGCGATCTGTGAAAAAAACTGTAAATAAGCTCCCGGTACACCTTCGAAAATTATTCTTGAAGAGCGAATAAAGAGAATATCGGCAGGCAATAGAATGCCCCATATCAGAAATAAAATCTTTAATGAATGGGAAGATTTGTAAAAAATATATTTCCCCGATATCGTACCGGCGGCGGTTCCCAGCAGCCAGATACCAAGCGCGATAATATAAATTAATTCTATACCATAAAAAGCAACATTAAGTTCACGAAGAATTACAACCTGACCAAGAATTGAAATAAATCCGGTTATTAAGAGGTAAACCGGCAGGGCATTATTCTTCATTTAAATTCGGATTCATCAAACACTTCCGCACGAAAAGTGGAAAGCTGCGCATCCTGCTTCCAATCGCCTGCCTGGAGTCCGGCTTTTTTGCAAAGATTATCGAGCAATTCTTCCTTATTCCAGCCCATCTCTGCAGCTACTTGCGGAAGGAAAACTGCCTGCTTCACACCTTTCTTTAAAACTACACCGTCCCTCCCCAATATTATTTCGGCATCGCTTTTAATGAGCTTATACGGCGTTAAAGCTGAAATTTCAATATCTACCTGCGACAGTTCATCTTCGGAAAGCGGGTTAAATCTCTGATCGTTAAAAGCTGATTGAAGAGCCATTGAACCGACAACTTCGCATAACGGTAAATCTTCCCTCATATAACCGATGCAACCGCGCAAGTCTTTGTGTTTTCTTAATGTTACAAAGGCGCCGATATTCTTTTCCGCATTCGGGGAAAACCCGCGGGCAAGAGGAACAGTTTCGGATTCCAGGTACTGTTTAATTGTTTTTCTTGCAAAAGCTAACAGTAATTTTTTATCCTGGTCATTCAATTCAAAGCTTTTATCTTCTGAGGATGAAGAAGAAAATATATCGTGTTTTTCAGGATGATCGTTTATTGAATAAATAATTGATCCATACCCAACAACTTTTTGACGGCTGCCTACAAGGCAGTTACCTGAATTTGCGTAGCTTATTATAGTTCCGCAGTTGGCGCCTAATTCTTGTGAAGCCGCCATGGCTGTTATTATAGGACCCTCGCCGCAAGCGCTGGTAACAAGACCGGAAATACCCGTTGCAGGCTGCTTTTCTGCAACCATTTCAAATCTTTTGAAATCAAGCGAAGCTGCCGCTTCAAGAGTATTTTTATCTACATGATTTGCATCGTCGTATGAAGGATAATGTGAAAGATCGGAGCTGGCAACAATGAGTGCATTCTTATCTTTAACAAGTCTTGCAAGTACCTTCCCGAATTTTACACACATATTATAATCAGGAGTACCGATTACAACCGGAAGAATTTTTGCATCCGGGAACAAATGTTGAATAAACGGAAGCTGTACTTCTACCGAATGTTCCTGCGTATGTACGGGTTCATAAAAAACACAGTCATCATCCAGCTTAATCAATTCTTCGGCAGTTACCGTATCAATTTTTGAAATTCCAAGCGGAGTTTCAAATCCTGTACCCGGATAAATTGATATTTCATTAAAATCGGCAGTTGTATGGTTGGTGCCGAGTATAACTACTAAATCATATTTATAATTTTTTGCCTGGTTATATGAATCTGCAATAATTTGCCCCGCGTAAATATATCCTGCATGGGGCGCTATTAAAGCAATTGGTCTGCCGGTATTTTCCGTAACCGCATCTTTTAAAAAGTATTCTATTGCCTTTAAAAGTTTTGACGAATCTGCGGGGTAAAATTGTCCGGCAAATGCAGGCTTACGAATCTTAGCATTAGAATCGTTTTCGCCGCACTGTATATTTCCAGTAGTACTTAAGGCTGTCATAATTATT
Organism: Ignavibacteriales bacterium; assembly: GCA_003142915.1. Classification (GTDB taxonomy): domain Bacteria; phylum Bacteroidota; class Ignavibacteria; order Ignavibacteriales; family Ignavibacteriaceae; genus FEN-1297. Next base: position 6,266 of record PLNZ01000098.1, read on the forward strand.
ACCAAATAAAAATATTTTTTAAGCATAATAAAATAAGATTTATATTTTTAATTAATTCATCTGATTACTGCCACACACCTGCAATTAAATGATTGCAGTAATCACATCTGCCCCCTGTCATTTTCATTTCAAGAACAAAAAAGTTAGATCTTTTGATTATTTCTTTTCCGCAAAAAGGACAGTAAGTATTATTGCCGGGATGTCCCGGCACATTCCCTATATAAACAAAATGAATGCCTTTCTTCATCGCCGTATCCCTTGCATATTCAAGCGTGGAAACCGGAGTAGAGGAAAGATTAGCAAGCTTATAGTCGGGATGAAATCTCGTAAAGTGAATTGGCACATCCGGTCCAATCTCCCCCGCTATCCAGTCGGTTAAGTTATTAAGCATTTTTTCAGAATCATTTAAAGTCGGCACAACTAAATTTACAATTTCCAGATGAACTTTGCTTCTTGAAATTTGTTTAATGCTATTAAGTACGGGTTTTAGTTCTGCGTTACAGACATTCCTGTAAAAATCCTCGCTGTATCCTTTCAGATCAATTTTTATAGCGCTTAAAGCATTACACATATCGGTAAGAGGAGCCTCGTTCATAAACCCGCAGCTAACTAATACGGACCTGACTTTTTTCCCTTTTGCATACTCAGCGATGTCTAATAAATATTCTGTAAAGACTGTAGGTTCATTATAGGTAAAAGCTATAACGGGAGTATTTTGCAAGACGGCGGATTCGACAATAGCATCCGGCGATGTATATTCGATCGAAAAATCTTCCGGTTTTGACTGTGAGATTTGCCAGTTTTGGCAGAACTTACATGACAGCGGGCAGCCCGCTGTTGCAAGCGAGTAAGCTTCTGAGCCGGGCAGGAAATGGTAAAAAGGTTTTTTTTCGATAGGATCAGTATGAATTGCTACCGGATGCCCGTAAACAAGGCTTCTTAGCTCTCCATCAATATTCATCCTTGCTCTGCATTTTCCGCGCTCGCCGCTTTTTATAAAACATCTTTGGGCGCAGAGCAAACATCTTATTGTTTCTTCACTGTGGTTATGCTGCGTTGAAAATTTTATTTCCTGCGGAGTATGACAGTTAGCGCAGCCAGCATTTTTAGCCGAGGTTGATACCCAGTACCGGGCAAGCGGTGCATTTTGAAGAATAGCTTCTTCAACTATTGAATCTAAAAATGATTTTGTCTTATATGAAGCGAAAGGTTTAGCCAGGTCAGGATGTGAAAGGGCAAAACTTGCACCTCCTAAAATCAAACCGAATTGAGCAGTTCTCTTAAAAAAATCACGCCGCGAAATACCTTTATCACTCATCTTTCATCACCCGCTAAAATATAACATACCGCAGTCGATGCAATTTAACACATAGAAAAATTATCTCCAATAGTTTTTTTAGCCGTATAAACGGAATAGACTTTTCTTACTATGAATTTTCCCTTTTAAATCCTTTTGATAAAATGCCTGCTCCTGCAAAAGCCCCGCTTACTGCGGGGCAAGCAGACAATTTAGTTATTTAAAGAGGTAAGAGAACTCTCGGTATCCTTCTTTTTCCAAATCTTCTTTAGCAATAAACCTAAGCGCTGCCGAATTTAAGCAATATCTTAATTTAGTTGGCGCGGGACCGTCATCAAAAACATGACCCAAATGAGAATCAGCAATCTTACTGCGAGCTTCTACCCTAAGCATACCCATAGAATTATCTACTTTTTTTGTGACGTATCTTGTATCAATAGGCTTTGTAAAGCTTGGCCAGCCTGTTCCCGAATCAAATTTATCTTTTGAGCTAAATAAGGGCTCGCCGGAGACTATATCAACATAAATCCCTTCACGGTGATTATTCCAGTACTCATTTTGAAATGCTTTCTCTGTTCCGTTTTTCTGAGTCACTTCATACTGTAACGGCGTTAATTGTGTTTTCATTTTATCTTCCGATTGTTTTATATACTTATTTACTCCTTCATCTCCCCAGATACTCATAATAAAGTTATCCCTGCCGGAGCCTTCCCGGTAACTGTAATATCTTGTAGGATTCTTCTTGTAAAAATGCTGATGGTAATCTTCAGCGGGGAAGAATGAAATGAATTTTTTAATTTCAGTCAATACGGGTTTTCTAAATATTCCTGATCTATCAAGCGTTGCCTTTGAAGCCCCGGCAATTTCTTTTTGAGAATCGTTTCTGTAAAAAATAAAAGATTTATATTCCGAACCCCGGTCATAGAAAGATCCGCCGGCATCAGTCGGATCAAATTGTTTCCAGTAAACATCAAGTAGTTCAGAATAGCTGATTATCCGCGGATCGTAAATAACCTGTATGGATTCTACATGACCCGTGCTGCCGGAAGATACCTGTTCATAAGTTGGGTTATTAACAAAACCGCCTGCATAACCGGAAACGACATCTTTTACACCGCTTAATTTTTCAAAAGGCGCATCCATACACCAGAAACAGCCCCCGGCAAAGGTTGCAGTGTCATAATCTGCGTTAACCAAAGTAACAGGCATTTCCGTTTTCTCTTTCGAACTTGATTTAGCGCATCCGAATATCAAAAGGGCAGCTACAAATAAAATTAAAATTTTTATGTTCATTTTAATTCCTTTCAAAATCTTACGGATTGTTTATCCGAAGATATCCGCATAATCTGATAGTATCTTTTAAAGATAAGAGAGATTTCATCTTTTTCAATCCCAAAACCGGTATCGGCAATCACGGCAGTGACCTGGCGTTCATTAATGAAAAGAATTCTTAAAAATTAAATTTGTTGCCTAATTTTTGTTATTTTACTGAAGTTACGCAGTTATTACAAATTTTATTAAATAGCCCCGAGTTTTAACTCGGGGGATAATGAAAGCCCGGATATTATTGGCTTTAGCCACAATTTTCATGTCATTTTGGCTNNTCATTTGCGTAACTTCAGTTATTTTACCATTATTACGCTCAAGTTTATTTAATTGTGAAAGAATATAAGATGAATATCAAAGGAAAAATCACTGCGTTTATCGTCATTTTGGCAGCTTCAACTGTAGTGGAGTCTTGTTCATCAACACTTCCTAATATAGGTGAGGTTAAGGAGGAAGTAGTCAATTACTATAGTTCGGGTAAGTATGGAACTGAACTTAATAATGTTATAGATAATGCAATTGCCAAATTCGACAATGTTGAAGCAGCGTATAACAGTCTTGTAGTATTTGATATAGATGAAACGGCATTATCCAATTATTCATTTGATGAGGGAATCGACTTCGGGTTTGTGCCCGGCTTATGGGAACAATGGATTGACAGTGCAAAAGTCCCTGCGATAGACGGAGTAAAAAGGCTTTATGAATTTCTCATCAAGAAAGGTTTTAAAGTTGTATTCGTTACGGGCAGAAGTGAGCATAATTATACACCCACCTATAAAAATCTTTTATATGCAGGCTACACAATATTTGATACGCTCATTGTACGAAGTGCTTCAGAGAAAAAATTAACAGCGCTTGAGTATAAATCAAAAAAGAGGGTTGAACTTACTAAAAAAGGCTACAATATTGTCGGCGATATTGGAGATCAATATTCCGATCTTGAAGGCCCGTATCACGGTATCCGGGTAAAAATACCAAACTATACTTATATAATAAGATAATTTTTCTTTCATAACTACGCCCTTTAGGGCGTAGATCAAAAATCTGATAAGGAAAGTCCGGGCTTTATCCCACAACATTTAACCAGACTTTTGGGGTTGGTCTCCTCCAATAGATGCTTAGAAAATTTATTAAGCTCAGATTAAAAAAGAAGACAAAGGAAGAATTATCAATAACGATTTAACCCAAATTTTCCATTAGGGAAATTTGCCCTTCGGGGCGCCGGGTTTTAACCAATTCTTTGTATATAAGTTTTAGCACAATACGTTCACAAGTTTGCTGAATATAAAAAATGTAACTTGGCGGGGTTAACCCCGCTCGTAAAACGTTGTTATCTCTAAGTCTTACGAAGCTGCCTTCGGTAAAACATTCATTTCTAATGAATTTTTTGGGTTTAATGATGGTTTAAGTTCTATTGAATGAGTTGGTTACTAATCAGTTCGACCGAAAGCAAGGTGCCGGTAACACCCGGGAAAAAACCGGGGTGGGATTGNNTTCTTTTCTATAGATACTTTTGGTCCCTGACAAAGGTAGAGTTAACATGATTTGGTAAGGGTTTGGAATGAAAGGAGATAAAACGGTTTAATAAACCGTTTGGGGTAAAAATATTAAATTTTGGAATAAAATATTGAGTTAAAATGAGTGTTTAATTTGACCTTAAAACGCTATTAGGACGTCCAGGTAAGGCTTTCTATGTTTAACTCATATAAAGGTTAAGGGTTGGAAATAAAAAGTTGTTTAAAAGATTTCAAAGTTAAAAGTAAAATTATTATTCACGCTTGCTTTGTCATATTTACTTCTCTATTCATTATAATGTTCATAACTACATCTAAATACATCATTAAAAAAGTTAGAAGCAAAAATTTTTTAATGACTATCCTTTATAATATTTCTTTTTAACGAAATATTAATAAACAACTTGAGCAGAGTCTACTAAAGGGGGAACGAAAACCTTATAATTTACCGTAACCTTATTTGACCCGCTAACTACTTGAGCCCCCACACCCTGGAATACAATTGTAGTTGCAGTTCTGGCTGTTGTAACAGAATATGTTCCATTTCCGTTTGATTCAAGTCCACTGGGTATAGAAAAACCAGCGAAAGAATTGCCACCACCGGCCATTGAAGAAGGTTTAGCATAATATTCATGTGCCAAAGCCGCTAAGTTGTTAAGATCGCTAATCACTGCGTCTCTATTGCTGGAAATTGAATTTGCGCTATTAAGGTTGATACTAACTACAATTGCAATACCAAGTACGATGATTATTAGTATCGAAGACCCGATAATACCTAATATCATTCCAATTTTTGTTGCACTTTTTTCATTAAATGAAATTATTCCATTTCTGATTTTTTTTAAATCCTTATTCCCCATAACCCAGGCAGGAATTCCAACAAATGGGCCAAGGAGTACAATACTTAAAATACCTAAAACAAGAATTAATGTGCCTCTTCCGGGTTCCTGATATTTGATTGTATTCTCTTTAGAAGACGAATTAGACACATATGGTTGGGAAATAGAATTACCACATTTTTGACAAAAATTACTTTCTTCCTCTAATTTTGTACCGCACTTTTGACAAAACATATACACTCCTTTTTTACCCCTAACTATAAAATATTTTAAATAAATAAATCGTTATAATCTTGTTAATTATTTTATCAATAACAAGATACAGCTTCAATATTCAGCAGATAAAGTACATTGATTCAATAATAAAGTAAACAGAGCAGATTTTGGAAAAAGGTTGTTGCGACCGATAAAAAGTTTTCACTTTTACCGATGGAAAAGATTCAGCTCAAAAAAGACAGAACATAATAATTTCACTCTTCTATCCCTATTTTTATTGCAGGTATTACGGTTATAGTCACAAAAAAGGATAGAAAATGTATGAGGCTGTTTTTTTTTACTTTATTTTTCATGAACATCTATTTTCAGCTTAAATTTAACTTTTTTCTAACCTATATTTCATGCAGTCACTTAACTCAGTTAAATATCTTTCTTCTTGAGAGAATATAATGTTAAGCTGTAAAAAAGTAACCCGTATAGAGCCAAAACGAAAAAGTCGATGAACATATTATCCGGGCTGAATCCGATTTGATTTAGTATTTGTCCATGAGGTCCAAATTCACCGTTTAAAACAGCTTCAAAACCCCACCGGCTTATTGTAAAACCGGAAAGGAACTTTACAAAATCGCTCATTGCACTGAATTTGCTTATTAACCCTCCCAATATAACCTGAGGAATTAATATAATCGGGATCAATCCCATAGCCGCTTCGTTTGTTGATACTAACGATGAGACAAATAACCCAATCATCAGAGAGGCCGCGGAAGTCAGAAATAATAAGAATAATAAATTAAAAAATGGAATGTTCAAATCAACTGACGGCATAACAATAATGGTTAAAATTAAACATTGTACAAGGCATAAAAGCGCAAGAACTACAATTTTTGATAAAAGATAGGAAGGGATTTTAAGATTTACCATCCTTTCCCGTTTAAAGATTGCCATTTCACTAACAATCTCGCGGGCGGCATTTGAACAGCCAAGCCAAATAGCGGCAATTATTAAAACAAAAAGAGCCTGTGTTTTTTCTTCAGGTTTATTAAAAACCAAAGCTATAAGAATCGCAATTATCGGAGCTTGCAGAAGCAAGATTAACGTGCTTACTTTATCTCTTATTTTTATTTTAAAGTATCTCTGCGCTAATATGCTAAATTGTTTTAATCCCGCTTTTCTTTCAAATTGCGGTTCTGTGATATTGGTATTTACATTTAGCTTTTGTTTTTCTCTATCAAGAATAAATTGTTTATAGTAAGAAGAAGCTTTATACTTATCCCTCCAATATTCCGGCGGTCGTTTTTTTAATTCATCAAATATTTTATAAGGTTTATTTACATTAAAATAGCCTGAAGCTTTATTAGCTGGGCCAAAAAATGCTAATTTACCTCCGTGAGTTAGAATAATTACATGAGACAGAATTTCAAAGTTTTCTATTGTAATGTTATGGGTTGTCAGAATTACAATTTTCCCTTTGTTTGTGATTGATTTAAGCAAATACATTACGTCTAAATCAGTTTTGGGGTCTAAACCGCTAGTAGGCTCATCAAGAAAAAGTATAGAAGGTTCAGTTATTAATTCCTGCCCCATGTTAACTCTTTTTCGCTGCCCGCCGCTTATACCTTTTTTTTCCACAGAGCCGATTAAAGTATCTTTTGAATCCGTTAAATCTAAAGTTTTAATTACAGCATCAACTTGCTGCGAAATATCAGTTTGGGATGTGTGCTCTAATCTTAATCTTGCCGTAAATTGAAAAGATTCTTCAACTTTTAACTCACGGTGAATGATATCGTCCTGAGGAACATACCCTATTTGCCCTTTAAATGAATTGTAATTTGAGAATAATGAAAGATCATTAATATAAATATCGCCGTGACTTGGTTTAACAACACCCGCCATCATCATCATTAAAGTTGTTTTACCGGCTCCGCTTGGCCCGATTAAGCCTACAAATTCACCGGGCTTAACAGGCAGGGTTATATCATCGACTATTGTCTTATTACTCACATTATAAGTTACATTTTTAGCAGTTATGCTTACATTGCCGGTAATTTCTCTTTGTTCGTTATCAATAAATAAAGAATGTATATCTAAGGGTACCCCGCCGATGGTAATATTATCATATCGTGTAAATAGTGCATCCTGTATTTTTTTACCATTTACAAAAGTCCCGTTTGAACTATTAAGATCTTCAATTTGCCACTCATTACCGAATTTAATTACTCTTGCATGATTTCTTGAAACTTTAATATTCTTAATTACTATATCATTATCAGCGGTTCTCCCAATAGTGATTGTAGATTTATCTGTTTTATCCATCACTACTTTTGAAGCATTCTGCTGTAGTGTCCCTGACTGTTGATTCCGCAGGTAGGGATTCAGCAAGTTC
>PLNZ01000369.1 GCA_003142915.1 Ignavibacteriales bacterium
CCGGGGCCTGTCCGCCGCTAGGCAGCATGTCCGCCGCTAGGCGGAAGGATTTGTAGTAATATAACACCCACAACAACAATCTGAACCCCAGCGGGGTGACACAGAACTTTGTAATAGATAGTGGTTATAAATTTATTTATTTTGCATAATATGAGCTTTAAATAATTTTTGTGAATTTTTTAAAAAAAGTATAAGTATGAACAATTTTAATTTTATATTAAGAAAAGCTTTTATAAAAAAACTTTTTACAGTAATCATTTTTACTATTATGAACATTAACATCGCTTTTAGCACACCCAGGGTGGAAGTTTTATTCAACAGCAACTGGAAATTTATTAAAGGTAATATTACTGAAGCATCTAATATTATTTTTGATGATTCAAACTGGGAAAAAGTTAATTTACCTCATACCTGGAACAATCTTGACGGTCAGAACGGTGGAACTTATTACAGGGGTCCTGCATGGTACAGGAAGTCTTTCAATTTGCCTGAAGATTATGCGGGGAAGAAAATATTTTTAAAGTTCGGGGCTGCCAATATGATTGCCGATGTATATATCAATGGTAAATTTGCAGGCGAACATAAAGGCGGTTATGCGGCTTTCACATTTGATGTAACTGACTTTTTGAATATTGGGCAAACCAATATTATTTCCGTTAAAGTTGATAACACTTCATTTAAGGAATCTAAAGATTTTCAGTTTGCACCGCTTGAAGGCGACTTTACAATGGGCGGAGGCTTAAACCGCTCCGTAAAACTTATTTTAACCGATAGCGTTCACGTATCTCTTTTAGATTACGCTTCCCCGGGTATATATATTACACAGAAAAANNAAAATTAAAAAATGATTCAAAAAATTTGCAGGATATATCTATTGAAACTGCGGTATATAATCTTGAAGGTAATGTAGTAAAAGAATCAACAGGCAAAGCCGGACTCCCTCCCTTATCCGCTCAGGATTTTGAACAGGAGCTTTCAATTGATAACCCTCATCTATGGAATGGGAGAATTAATCCTTATCTCTACAAAATCGTTGTTTCGATTTATCAAAATAACAGATTGCTTGACCGGGTTGAACAGCCCCTGGGTTTACGCTATTATAAAGTTGACTCGCAGAAAGGGTTTTTCCTGAATGGCAAACCTTATAAACTGCACGGCTTTTGTATGCATGAGGATAAAGAAAATAAAGGGCGGGCGTTATCTGATGCCGATAGAGAAGAAGAAGTAAATTGTTTGCTGGATATTGGCGCTACTATAGTCAGGATGGCGCATTACCAGCATGCAGACAAAGAATATGATTTATGTGATCAAAACGGTATTGTAGTTTGGACTGAATTAGCGCTTGTAGACTGCATTAGCAGCGAAAAGTCCTTCTCTGATAATTGTAAGCAGCAGTTGATAGAATTAATCAGACAAAATTATAATCATCCTTCCATTTTCTTCTGGAGTATCTTTAATGAAATACATTTGTTAAAAGGCCCTGATCCTTTGCCTTTGGTAAAAGAGCTGAATGAACTTGCTAAGAAGGAAGACCCGGCACGTTATACTACCGCTGCTGCAAATGATAATGACCAGCCTACTGCCTTTGTAACAGATGTGCTCGGATTAAATAAGTATTTTGGATGGTATAATGGTAAAACACAGGAATTGGGAAAATACCTGGATGATTGGCACAACCTGTATCCGGATAGAGCGATAGGTATTAGCGAATACGGTGCAGGTGGAAGTATCTTCCAGCATGAAGAAGTTCCTGTTGAACCAATTATTTACAGCCACTGGCATCCGGAAGAATACGAGGCGGACTTCCACGAAGTAAGCTGGAAAATAATTCAGGAAAGACCTTATGTGTGGTTCTCAACTATTTGGAATGGGTTTGATTTCTCTTCCGGTTACAGGAATGAAGGATTCAAAGCGGGAATAAATGATAAAGGAATTATTGAACAGGATCACTCAACAAAAAAAGACTCTTACTACTGGTACAAAGTTAATTGGAGTCCCGATCCGATGATTTACATAACAAGTAAAAGATTTACCCAAAGAGATACATCTTTTATTAACGTTAAAGTATATTCACNNGTTGGAAAGATGAAAGCCGGCGACCACCGGTTTATTTGGAACGAAGTAAAGTTAAATGAAGGTTCAAATTATGTTAAAGCGGTTGCATCCGTTAATGGTAAGGAGCTTTATGATGAATGCTGGTGGAGATGCATAAAATAAAAACTAAGTAAAGAATGGTTTATGAAAAAAATATTTTCCATAATATTGTTATTTGTTATAGTTACCTTTATGAATATTAATCCGGGAATAAAAAATATTTTCAATGACTCGGGAACCGAACCGGTTAATAAAACACAATTACCTGTGGAAAAAATAATTGATACGACTTTCGTTTCGAAATTTGTCGGAGACAGCATAAAAATTGATGTAAGTTTGCCGGCAAGTTATAATAACATGCCGGAAAAGTTTTATCCTATTGTATATATGACGGATGGTTATTGGCGTACGGCAGAACATGATTCTATCCATCAAATGAGCGACAATAAGGAGATACCTGAAGTTATTGTTGTAGGTATGGGCTACCCGGCCGATTATAATTTTGACTCAATTCGCGTGCGCGATTTAATTATTAATTCAGAAAAATTTTTTCAATGCATTAAACAAGAAGTAATGCCTTACGTGGAAAATAAGTACCGGGTTGATACTTATAA
>PLNZ01000082.1 GCA_003142915.1 Ignavibacteriales bacterium
CCAAAGCTGAAAGAAATAATTCATAATGATTTTTATAATTTTTCGACTATCGAGAATCAGTTAAGAGGTTACAATGCCTGCTTTTTTTGCTTGGGAGTTTCTTCGATCGGAATGAAGCAAGATGATTATTATAAAATAACCTATTCGCTTACTCTGCATTTAGCAGAAACATTAAGCAAGTTAAATAGCGATATGACGTTTTGTTATGTTTCTGGCGCCGGGACAGATAGCAGCGAAAAGGGACGTTCCAAGTGGGCAAAGATAAAAGGTAAAACAGAGAACGATTTGATGAAATTACCTTTTAGGCAGGTATTTGCTTTTCGTCCCGGATTTATAAAGCCCACAAAGGGACTAAAAAATGCGCTATCCTTTTACAGATATATTGGCTGGCTATTTCCTATTGGACGTGTTTTATATCCCAATGGTTTTTGTACGTTGAAAGAAATTGGTTTAGCCATGATCAATTCCGTCAATGTTGGATACGAAAGAAATATTTTAGAAGGAAATGATATTATCTCTTTAGCAAAAAATAGTTAATTTTTTTGCTAAAATATAAAGCGGAAAATAATTCTCATAGCCTCCAATAAGTTTAGAAAAGGGAAAATAGTTGGTAGGGATTCCTCCAAAGAAGTCACTTTGCGAATATCCGTAGTCTCTGCCTTACAAAGAATTTTTGGGGAGTAGCGCGTACGGGATTCGAACCCGTGGTCTCTGCCTTGAGAGGGCAGCGTCCTAAGCCACTAGACGAACGCGCCTGTTTCAGAACAATAACTATTCCGCTGCAATAAAAAATGCACGAAATAATATACAAAAATTTTTCCGATTTTTTAATGATTATTGACAATTGAGTAGCTGCCCCGCTAGGGCTCGAACCTAGACTTTCCTGATCCAGAGTCAGGCGTGTTGCCAATTACACCACGGGGCAATAATGAATATTTTTTAGAAATAAAAATATAACTTTTATTGATACTTAACAAATAGTATAAAGTTTTTAGTAATAAATATTCTTACACTCGTTCCTGATCAACTATAATCCGTTTGGAATCAACAGTAAAAAGAACACAATAATAATTTGCATGTTTTAGCCACTACTTTAATTTGAATAAAGACAATCAAAGGGCTATCTTTGTATAGAGTTGATATAAATATTACTATCCTATATATTTTATATCATTGATAAAACGTCGATTCGTGTAATAAAAAAGAAAGAACAAAAAAGCGACTTTGCTTTCTGGCAAACTAAATCTTATTTTACCCGCCTGGAGACATTGGAGAGCATCCGTAAAGGATATAACAGTTGGAAGTATGTTCATAAACAAAGATTTCAAAGAGTTTATTCAATTATTAAACGAGCATAAAGTCCGTTACCTGATTGTTGGCGGATATGCTGTTGCACTACACGGAAATCCACGGTATACAAAAGATTTAGATTAATGGATATGGCTGGATAAAGGCAATACAGAAAACTAATTGAAGCATTGAATAATTTTGGCTTTAGTAGTATTAATTTTTCAGTGGATGATTTTCTGAATCCTGAGATTGTTGTTCAACTTGATTCTCCTCCAAATAGAATTGACCTTCTGACACAATAGATGGTGTTGATTTTGAGACTTGTTATTCTACAAAAGTAGAATTAAAAATTGCCCGTATAATTGTTAACTTTATTGATTTGGAAAATCTAATAAAGAATAAAAAAGCAAGTGGACAACTTCAAGATTTAGCCGATTTAGAAAACCTTGAATAGGAGTATAAAGAAATAGAAAAACTATTCATAAATAGGGTCGGGGAGAATTATGAGGCAGAAAGAAATAACGCACAAAAATAATCAGGGCGATAATTACTCAAACGAGTTAACGCCCGTTAGTTACTATTTCAGCATCTTAATTGCTTTGGGAACTATTGCTGCTCTCTTCTTAATCAGCATTTTCAACTATTTGCTTTTTCACAGCATCGTAGAGGGATTCAGTATTGTTATTGCCTGTGGAATCTTCATGGTTGTATGGAATTCACGAAGATTTATTGAAAACAATTTTTTTATTATAATAGGCATTGCGTATGTATTTGTTTCCGCAATCGATTTTATTCATGCCGTCACTTATAATGGTATAGATATTTTCTCCGGGAAAAGCGCTAATCTTTCCACACAATTATGGATTGCCGCCCGTTATTTGCAGGCTATTTCTTTATTAATCGCTCCATTGCTAATTGACAAAAAAATAAAAATATATCACATTATAAGTATTTACTTTATTGCATTAATTTTTATTTTTCTTTCTATATTCTACTTGCAAATATTCCCTGATTGTTTTATTGAAGGCAGAGGTTTAACTCCATTTAAAAAGACAAGCGAATTTGTAATTGCATCATTATTCTTCCTCTCAATAATAGTCCTGCATAAAAAGAAGGAGTATTTCAATTCTCATCTTTTCGATTTAGTAGTCGCATCAAATATTGTAAATATCGCTTCAGAGCTTAATTTCACGTTTTATGAAACCCCTTACAGCCTTCCAAATTTAACGGGACATATTTTAAAAGTTATTTCTTTCTACCTTATATACAAGGCTATTATTGTAACCGGTCTGAAGGATCCGTTTAATGTACTTTTTAGAAAATTGAAGCAAAAAGAGGAAACTCTTCAATTAACCCGTTTCTCTGTCGACCATGCACAGGGTCTCTTTTTCTGGATAAAACCGGATGGTAAAATTTACAATTTTAACAATACCGTAATTCAAAAGCTTGGTTATACAAGTGAGAAATTGTATCAAATGTCGTTTTTCGAAATCTGTCGTGATTCTGATTTAGAAATTTATATGAATCTAAGAGATAAAACAAAACAAAGGAAATCATTCACCATAGAGCATCCTTTAATCACACAAGAGAATAAAACACTAGAGATGGAAATCGAATTCAATTATCTGGAATTTGAAAGTGAGGAATATTATTGCACCATTGCAAGGGATATCACGGAAAGGAAGAGAACTAAAGAGAAACTTCTTGAGAGTGAAGCCCGTTTTCGTAACCTTGCCGATACAGCCCCCGTGATGATTTGGATGACGGACTCTTCAAAGATGTGCAATTACTGTAATAAACCGTGGCTGGAATTTACCGGTAGAACCATTGAAAATGAACTTGGCTTTGGTTGGACAGAACTTATTCATCCTGATGATAAAACAATCTATATTGAAAAATTCTCTGCTATGTTTGATGTAAAGAAGGAATTTAATATCGAGTACCGTTTTAAGAGACAGGACGGTCAATATAGATGGATTCTAAATACCGGGATTCCCAGATTTACAACAAACTGCAGCTTTTTAGGTTATATAGGTTCATGTATAGATATTACAGAATTAAAACGTTCAAGAGAGCAATCGGAAAATTCCCTTAAAGAAAAAGTCGTACTGCTTAAGGAAATACATCATAGGGTTAAAAATAATCTGCAGTTAATAACAAGTTTATTTAACCTTCAGTATGCTTATATACAAGATGATGAAGCAAAAGAGATGTTTATGGAAAGTCAGAACCGGGTTAAATCAATGGCATTAATTCATGAGAAATTATATTTATCAAATAATTTATCTTATATAAATTTTTCCGAATACATGCGAGGATTAATAACAAATTTATTAAGTTCATATAGATTTAAACTTAATACTCTTGATTTGGAATTAAAAATTGACGACCTTGAAATAAATGTAGATTTAGCTGTATATCTGGGACTAATAATAAATGAACTGGTTTCCAATTCTTTTAAGCATGCATTCCCTGAAGGCAAAGGTTTTGACGGCTCTAAAAGCAAGCTGGTAATATATTTGAATAACCTTGAATCAAGAAAGTACGCCATTATAGTAAAAGATAACGGATGCGGTTTCCCTGATACTTTAGATTTCCGCAATACAAATTCTCTCGGTATGCAGCTTGTAAATTCTTTAGTCGATCAAATAAGAGGCTATATTGAATTGAAAAGGAAGGGCGGGACCGAATTTATTCTCACTTTTGAACTAAAAAATTAAGTATAAAATGCATTTGTTGATGTTGCAATAACTTAATTTTTCTTAAATTAAAAATACAAGTATACTTTATTATAAATAAAAGTTAGTTCAATAGAATGAGCAACAAAAATAATGCCTCTGTGTGGCTTCACCATCTTCATGAAGAAATTGACGCCGCTTATTTATATCGTGTATTAGCCGGATTAATAAATGATGAGACAAAAAAAGAAATTTACCTTGAACTTTCTGTAATTGAAGATAAACATGTTACGGTATGGAAAGAACTGCTGCTGAAAGACAATATTAGGATTAAAAACCTAAACCCGACTTTGCAGGCTAAAATATTAGCATGGTCATCACGGAAATTTGGATCATGGATTCTTTCCGGGGCATTGATGAAAGAAGAAGCAACCGAGGTAAAATCGTACCTTGGCTTATATAAAACCAGCGGAGACGGACCCACAAAAAATGCAGCATTGCGCCTTGCTAAAGATTCTGCCGAGCATGCTAATAAATTAATGGATATAAAAGGCACTACCAATGAACCGTGGCATCGTTCCGAATCAGGCGGACTTTTACGAAATATTGTGTATGGTTTTAATGACGGTCTCACTGCAAATTTCGGTTTGATCGCAGGAGTAATAGGAGCAAGTGTAGCCCCACATATTATCTTAATCACCGGCATTTCAGGCATGATAGCAGATTCTTTATCGATGGGATCTTCAGGTTATCTTGCTGCTGTAAGTGAAAAGGAAGTATATGATCACGAAAGAGAAATGGAAAAAGAGGAAATACTTTTAATGCCGGAACTGGAAACTGAAGAGCTGGCATTAATTTATGAATCAAAAGGTATGGCTAAAGATGAAGCTGCTTCCCGCGCAAAAGAAACCATGAAAGATCCCGAACAGACACTGGAAGAAAAAGTACGTGAAGAATTGGGTATAAGCAGACAAAATTTGAGTCCCATTAAGGAGGGATGGATAACGGGCACAGCTACAGCAGTTGGGGCTTTAATACCGGTTTTCCCATTTTTCTTCTGCAATGGATCAACCGCAATATGGTCGTCTTTTATAATTTCTATGACTTCTCATTTTGGCGTAGGAGCTGCCCGCAGTTTTTTTACCGGAAGAGGAATTTTCAGAAGCGGCTTTGATATGTTTATTGTTGGTTTCGGCATTGCCGCTATAGGATATTTCATCGGTCAATGGATTTCCAAAATGTTTTAAATAAAATAGTATGGATTTTAAGTTAGACAATTCAGATGCTCATGCGGCGCTTAGAATAAAAGACTTCAGATGGTTTGTTTCAGCACGCTTTTCATTAACCTTTGCCATCCAGATGCAATCGGTTATAGTAGGCTGGCAAATTTATCAATTAACACATGACGCATTATCGCTCGGTTTAATTGGTCTCGCAGAAGCTATTCCCTTCATTAGTTTTTCATTATTTACCGGCCACGTTGCAGATGTAGTCAGCAGGAAAAAAATTATAGTTTTTTCCAATTTTGCATATTTCCTTTGTGCAATAGTACTTTTAGTAGTTTCGACGCAGTTGCATATAATTCTTGATGAATATGGCGTATTTCCTATCTATGTTATTATTTTTATTACCGGGATAGCCCGTGGCTTTTTATCCCCCGCTCAGGGCGCTTATGCTGCACAGCTTGTGCCACGTGAATTATTTGGAAACGCTTCTACATGGAACAGCCTTATATGGCAAATTGCCGCCGTAACGGGACCTGCTATCGGCGGATTAGTTTATGGCTTTGCGGGAATAGGCTATGCGTATACTTTGGTTATAATTTTAACTGCCACCGGTTTGATCTTTTTTACATTTGTATCAAATAAGCCGCTGCCGGAACGAACTACCAAAGAATCCATCCGGCAAAGCCTTTCCCATGGACTAAAATTTGTTTTCAACAATCAAATTATTGTTAGTGCAATTACACTGGATATGTTCGCAGTTTTCTTCGGTGGAGCTGTTTCGGTTTTACCAATTTTTGCCGATCAGGTTTTGCATACAGGCGCAAAGGGATTAGGCCTTCTAAGAGCTGCTCCTGCAGTCGGAGCTATTATTATGTCAATTGTTCAGGCGCACCACCCGTTTTTTAAGAACGCCGGACGAAATCTCTTATTTTGTGTGTTCGGATTCGGGATTTCAATTATTTCATTTACAATTTCAAAAAGTTTCTACATCTCTATGTTTGTCTTAATGCTTAGCGGTATGTTTGATAATGTAAGCGTTATTATGCGCAGTACTATAATTCAATTATATACTCCGAACGAAATGAGGGGACGTGTATCCGCAGTAAATGGTATATTTATCGGCTCATCCAATGAACTTGGCTCATTTGAATCTGGAGTTGCAGCAAAATTACTGGGACTGATACCATCGGTAATTTTCGGCGGCGGCATGACCCTGATTGTGGTAGCTGCAGTTAGAAGATTCGCGCCCAAATTGAAAAAGCTAAAACTTTGAGTAACAACTACTTATTAATTTTATTTTCTCAAGAGGATATTATTTAATCGTGGCGTATAATTTGAAAAAATATTATACTTTTTCTTGCTTTGAACAAATATTTTTATTTATCTGAATTAGATGTTTATCGACATGGTCAATATAAAAATTCACTAAATTTTCTAATGATAACTCACCGCGTGTAGAATGCACGCCTTTCTTTTTAAAATCTGCCGGTTTAAGTCTGGAAAGTAGATTGTAATTCACCTTTCTCATTAATCTTATTACTTCCAGTGATTCTTCTAAATTAATTTTAGCATAATCTAATATTATCGACCAATCCATTTCATCATGATATACCATATAGGGATCTTTATTTGCTAAAATAGTCCTGAACCGTACATGGCTTTGTATTTCCGTATCAGCTAAATGAGTAATAATCTCATGAACCGACCATTTATTTTCAGCAGGTTTATAATTTATTTGGTGTTCAGATAAGTTTTTCAGAACTTCAAATATTTCATTGTAATTATTTAGGTAATTTGTCAAATTCATTTTTACCTCTCAAAGTTAAGTGAAGTTATTAAATTTATAGTAATTCTGTACTGACATCAATAATTTTTTGAAAATTCTTAAATCAGCATTATCTTTCGATGGTTACAAACAAGTTACTTGCATGCAGGAATTGAAGAGAGAGTACATTTGTAAAATTCGCGAGCATGAGAATAACGCGCAAGTTTTAATGAATCTTGGATGAATCATAAGGCGAATTTTAATAAAATAATATATTTATAAATACGGGAAATATATTTTACTATCAAATAATTAAAGAATATGAATTTTTAAGACCTATGGTACTCGGACTTACGGATATTATCAATTTTATTTCAATTTTTCAATTACTTATCTTTATTTTTTTTCTTGTTAGGAAGAAAACAAACCGGCAATCAAATAAAATCCTTGCAGTTTTCCTATTCGTTCAACTTTTCATTATCAGTGATTATGAAATCTTCAGTTTAAAAAATTACTTAATAAAGATTTCTCCTAATTTATTCTTTATAGGAACTTCTTTTATTTTTCTTGCAGCTCCGACTTTTTATCTTTATGTAAAATCTTTGGCCTTTGCTGATTTTCGGCTGCAAAAAAAACATATACTGCATGCATTACCGTTTACTTTTGTAACGCTGTTATTCGTATTCCATTTTCATATTCACACTCAAGAAATTAAACGAATAATCTTGCTCAAAGATGATCGCCTTCCAAAGAATTTTTGGATAATCTTTAACTGTATTGTACTCACCCAGATTTTGATTTACTTTGTTGTTGATCTTAACATTTTAAAAAATTACAGGAACAAAATTAGGCAGCAGTACTCATCTGTAAAGAACATTAATTTATCGTGGCTTAGTTTTATTCTTTATGCATTTATTATTTCATGGATAACAAGTATTTTTGTTTTTCTTTCGCGTAATTATTTCTGGAATGTTCTAAATATACTTATTTTTTTAAATTTTTTTGCATTTTTTATTTTTTTCAATTATATCTTCTATAAGGGTTTGGCGCAACCGGAGATTTTTTCCAGAATTGAAGAAAAACCAAAATATAATTCTTCAAAATTAACATCTGCCGATGCCGAAATGCATCTAACTAAGTTGAAATCTTTTATGGAACAGGAAAAGCCCTGANNATAAATCCGGCATTAACATTAAAAGAACTCTCTTCCGAATTATCAATACCTGCACGCCACTTATCACAAATAATTAATGAATCTATGCAGTCTAATTTTTATGATTATATAAGCAAATACCGGATTGAAGAAGCAAAATCAATATTATCAGATCAATCCAGCAATAAAACTGTACTAGAAATTCTTTATGAAGTCGGTTTTAATTCTAAATCTTCATTCAATACTGCATTTAAGAAATATACAGGTGTTACTCCGAGCAAATTCAAAAGGAACAGCCAACCTGAAATAAGGCTTAATCAGAATCAATAATTAATCTACGACTATATATTTAAAATCTTTTATCCTTAATAAACGGCACAAAATAAAATACTTATTTATGCCGGGTTAGTCATCTGCTTTTGACGCAGTAAATTTTACCATCAAGACTGCCATATATACCAACATCGTTATAAACAGTTGGTGATGAAACCACACCTCCAATAAAAGGCGAAGTACCACAATCAATTTTCCACTTCTTTATCCCATTGTCAGCGCTAATTGCCAGGATACCCCCTCCTGTTAAAGAGTCCGCTCTATTACTATAACTAGCCAACCCGATATATATGGTTCCGTTACTAAAGCACGGCGAAGACCACGAATCATGGTGTATTTTCAAAGACCAATTAACATCGCCGGTTTTAAACTGCCAATTTATTTTTCCTGTTTCAGCATCTAATGAATAAAGATTGAAGTCATCACTTCCAATATAAATTGTTCCATTATCATATAAAGGTGACGAGTAAACCGCCCCACCTGTAGTTAGAGACCATTTAATATTAGGTTCAGCCCTTGTAATTGATATTATTGTAATCGAACCGAATATTAAAAAAATTAAAAATATTTTATTTTTATATGTGCTCATTCTATCATCCATCAAATGTTTTTAAGATTATGGGTTAAAGAATATTGTCAACAAATTTGTTCTTTATGATGAAAATCCTGATTATTTATTTGGAAAGTTCATACAAGCTTTTCAACTTATATATGAACTTTCCTTCAGAATCTTTATTTATTTTCTATATAATTATATCCTTCATCATTTCATTTGTTTTACTGAATTTAATCGTTTCTGAGGCGACAAATGTCGTTATTTCATCAGCATCATCTTCATAACTTCAGAATAATTTGCAGCTTGTAAACCACAGAGATAAACACCGCTCGTAAGTTTTGAAGCATCAAAATTAACTATATAAGTACCGGCTTTCTGAAATCCCTGGAAAATTGTAGCAACTTGCTGACCCAGAATATTATAAACTTTAAGAGAAATATTTTCATTTACCGGAATAGTATAGCTTATATTAGTAGTTGGGTTGAAGGGATTTGGATAATTTATAAGTTGGTACTCTTTAGGCATTGATGAGCTCCCTTGCTTATTCTCAATGCCGGTTGTATTATTTACTACAGCGTAAACATTACTATCAAGACTTCCGTAATAAACGACATTATTTATAACTGCAGGTGATGAAACTACCCCGCCGATGAAGGGAGTTTTCCCGCAGTTTAGTTTCCAGTTGATTTTCCCGTTCGTAGCATTTAATGCCAGTATTGCTCCCCCCTGTTCTTGTACCATGGAGTATTTAGAGTAACTAGCCATTCCGATGAACAGAGTGCCATTATCATATATTGGTGAGGACCATGTTGTGCCGGATGCATGGCATGTCCAATTTAGAACACCCGTTTGAGCATTAAATGAATAGACATTATTATCATCCGAACTTCCCACGTAAACAAAGCCATTACCAAAAGTTGCGGAAGATTCAACGTATGGATTAATGTAGTTGTATTTCCAAATTAATTTGCCTGTAACGGCATTTATGGCATCAAAAACATAACCCCTGCTGCCGCAATAGAGTATTGTGTCTGCAATATATGGCGAAGGCATTACAGGACCCTGCAAATTGAATTTCCAGATTACTGAGCCATTGCTTTTGCTTATTGAGTAAATAAACCCATCCCAGCTTCCTACATATACATTATTCTGATAAACACAGGGAGACGAACGCACAAGCCCTTTAGTCGCTACTTTCCATTTGTAATTTCCTAAGGTATCAATTGCATATAAACAGCTGTCAGCGCTCCCAATGTAAACTGTACCGCTATCGATGCAGGGAGAAGACTGGAAATAATCCCATAAATTTCCGGTTGAAGTATTAAGATCGGGCAGTATACGTTTAATATGATTTCCTATATTGTAGCTCCAATTCTGAACTCCCGAAGAGGCATTTAGCGAATAAAGATATCCGTCGTCGCTTGCAAAATAAACATTTCCGGCAGAAATGGCCGGCCGGCAGCGGATTAGTCCGCCCGTCTTAAATTCCCACTGCTTTGATCCGGTGAGGGCATCGAGGCAGTAAAGGTTCCCATCGTCGCTTCCAATATATATATTTCCATTGTAATATGCCGGTGAAGCATAAACCGGGCCTCCCGTGGTAAATTTCCATGCAGCAGATGGGTCGGCATTGATTGTCAACGAAAGTCCTAAAATTAATAAGACTAGGGTTATTAATTTTGTTCGATAATTCATAAATAAAACTCCTTTTTATTATTAAATATTGTAAGTGAATTTTCAGGTTTATTATAGCTCTATTTTAATTAACGAGATAGAATGAATTAAAATCCTGGAAAAATCCATTTACTGTAAAATTTTCATTTCAAAAGTGTAAAACTGAATAGTATTTTTCGTCCGAAAACAGGCAGGCGAACCATTTTTTGAACTTTTGGGACAATATTATTTATTATTGAAAAAAAATATTAAAGTTCAGATAATGAACATATCCTTAAAAGCTAAAAATCGAGTTGAGATTCAATTAATTCTGATTCACAATGCTTTTTCACACCCCTTTATACACTTCTTAACTATCTTTACCCTGCCGGCAAAGCCGAAAACACGCTATTTGAAGATTTTTATGTTAAATTAAAACTTTTCAAGCCATTTTCTTGATTTTAGTTCACAATAAAAATACTTTTCAACTAAATTTTTTGGAAATTATGCCAACCTCAAATGATGAAGAACGAAATATTACGGTAAACCGTAAAGCCCGGCATGAATATTCTATCGTTCAAACTTATGAAGCAGGAATTGTTCTTCAAGGCAC
Source organism: Ignavibacteriales bacterium (assembly GCA_003142915.1). GTDB lineage: Bacteria > Bacteroidota > Ignavibacteria > Ignavibacteriales > Ignavibacteriaceae > FEN-1297. The sequence continues at coordinate 11,268 of PLNZ01000082.1, forward strand.
TGAAGTAAAATCACTAAGACTTGGTAAAGTAAACCTTGTTGACAGTTATGCAAGTCTTAAAGACGGCGAGGTTTGGTTGTTCAGCGCAAATATCAGCGCTTATGACCAGGGAAACATTAATAACCATGAGCCCACAAGAACAAGGAAGCTGCTCCTAAATAAAAATGAAATTAGAAAGCTTATAGGTAAAGTAAAGGANNAAAAAAATATTTTTTGCATTTGTAAGCTACTTTTCGTTTAATTACATATAATTTATAAATAGATAAATGACAGAAATTTGTAGAGGATAATGGCTAAACTGAATTTTCCCCCAATAAACGAACAAATGGACCTAATTAAACGGGGTGTCTTTGAAATTATTCCTGAAGAAGAACTTGTTCGGAAACTTGATAAATCATTAAAAGAGAATAAACCGTTAAATATAAAACTCGGCTGCGATCCAAGCCGTCCGGATTTGCACATCGGACATTCGGTTGTATTGAGAAAGCTTGCGCAATTCCAGTCTCTTGGTCACCAGGCAATTTTAATTATCGGCGATTTTACCGGTATGATCGGTGATCCTTCCGGTAGAAATGTGACACGTCCTGCTCTTTCTCTTGAAGAGACGCAGGTAAACGGTCAATCGTACTTTGAACAAGCTTCAAAAATTATTGACCCTCAAAAGACTAAAATAGTATACAACTCAGAATGGCTTAGCAAAATGAGTTTTGAAGATGTAATTAAATTGTCTTCAAAATATACTGTTGCCAGAATGATTGAGCGGGATGATTTTACAAAAAGATTCAAAGCCGGCGAACCAATAAATATACATGAATTCCTCTACCCGCTTGCACAAGCAATGGATTCGGTAGCCATTAAAAGCGATGTTGAGCTTGGCGGCACTGACCAAAAGTTTAATCTGCTGGTAGGACGCGATATACAAAGAGAATTTGGATTAGAACCTCAAATTATTTTAACTATGCCGCTTATTATCGGCACAGACGGTATAGAAAAGATGAGTAAATCATATAACAATTATATCGGAATTTCTGATCCGCCAAATGAAATTTACGGTAAAACTTTATCAATTCCGGATTCGCTTATTTATAATTATTATGAACTTGCCACAAACATTCCTAATGAAAAATTAAAGAATATTAAATTACAACTCGATAATCAAAGTGTAAATCCAAGAGATTTAAAAAGAGATTTGGCACTTTTGCTGACAGGAATGTATTATAATCCTGAGACTGCTAAGAAAGCACAAGAAGAATTCGATAAAATTTTTATTAAAAAAGAAATTCCTGATGAAATCCCTGAATTTCGGATCAACGACAATATTTCAGAACTGGGAATTTTAGATTTAATTGTAAAAGTAAATTGCGCCGCATCAAAGGGAGAAGCCAGAAGATTGGTAACTCAGGGCGGTGTAACGATAAACGGAAATAAAATTGAAGATATAGCCGCCGTAATAAATCTTAATAAAGAATCTATCTTAAAGGTTGGAAAAAGAAAATTCGTTAAAATTATTAAATAATATAAGAAGGAGATGATAATTTGTATGTACCATCAAAAATATTTTTTACTAAAGGTGTAGGAAGAGATAAAGAATACCTTGCTTCATTTGAATTAGCTTTAAGAAGCGCCGGCATTGAAATATGCAGCCTGGTAACCGTAAGCAGTATATTTCCGGGTAATTGCAAAGGATTGCAAAAGAAGAAAGTGTAAAATAATTAACATCCGGACAAATTACTTTTTGTGTAATGGCACGAAATTCAACAAACGAACTAAACCAAGTCTTTCAATAGTTGACTTACCTTAGCACTTTTTAAATCTTCAACATCGTTTCAATCCTATTAAAACAATATTCCGCACAATTCGGTGAATTATTATTTTGCGGAACAAACGGGCTTTTCCGCACCAGAATAAAAGAGATCTTCTGTTAAAATGGAAGAGTTTTGCCGAAGCCTCACAGGAAATCTTAAAATATTATTTGAAGAAATAAAAACTATTGTTAAGTAACACTTAGATGATACTTTAATTATACTTTATCTTATCTAGAACTAGTGTCAATGAAATCATACTCATGATTAATTTACAAATGAGATAAGCATAAACGTTAACAAATTGATGATTTCTAAATTAATAAATACCCATGCAGCAGCCCTATTGAAATGTTGTACATAGAACTTCATAGAAATGCCTATAGAATTAGGTCAAGTATCTCAATAATAAAAACCCCGTAAATAATAGGAATAATGTTAATAAGCAGCAGGCAGGTCGAAAATAAGAAGTTAAATAGTAACAAAAGCCCTTAGAGTAGTGAAAGAATCGGATATGCCCGGTGTAAGTGCAAAGCAAACCTGGCGGCCATATTATCTTTATTATGGGCATATTTATAGTGTTATTAGCACTGACATTTTTAATGACGTACTATATATATAAATAATTTTCTCATCAATTGTTGACAATAAATAAATTTATTATTAGTTTTACTTAAGTAAATATTAAGCAATGCTTGATATAGAACGGAAATATGGATATAGGAAAACGAATAAAAGAACTTAGATTGTCCAACCAATTAACACAAGATGAATTGGCTGCAAGGTCCGACCTTTCAGCAGCATTTATTTCCTTGCTGGAGAGTAATAAAAGCTCTGTATCAATTGAATATTTAATAAAAGTTCTTACAGTCTTTGGTGAAAATCTGAGCGATTTTTTTTCATCGGACGATAAGAAGGCGTACGTCTTTGGAAAAAAAGACAGAGTTGAGATAAAAGACCAGGGAATTACTAAGTTTGAGCTTCTTATCCCTACATCTACAACCATGGCAATGGAGCCTTCTAAACTTTTAATAGCGCCAAAACAAAAAGTGGGACCAATTAAACCTCACAGCGGTGAGGTAATAGGTTATATACTTAAGGGTAGGGTTTTAATAAGTCTGGGCAAAAGAAAAAAAATTGCAAAAGCAGGAAGCTGCTTCCAGTATAAAACGGATCAAGAACATTCATTCGAAAATGTAGGTAAATCTATGGCGGAAATACTACTAATCACTTGGCCACCGCAATTTTAACAGCGATATAAATAAGAGGTAAATTTATTTAATAGAAAAATGCCATAAAGTGAGGTAAAGAAAATGAAAAAAAACATTATTCCCTTGGAGTCTGGATTAGTAACCAATGCACTTGAGCAGCCGGTCATTAACTTTTCACAAGCAGAGCTCCTTTCGCGAACATATCCAACTCCTTTCCTGGTATTATCGCCGTTGCGAATAATTAAGAGTATTAATACTTTGAGGGAAAATCTGCCCGGAGTTAAGATTTTCTATGCAATGAAATCAAATCCGAATCCGGCGATATTACAAATAATAAAAAATCTTGTTGACGGCATAGACGTTGCTTCATTCGGCGAAAGTTCTGTATGCCGGGAAGTCGGCATTTCTTCAGATAATATCATACACACAAACCCTGTAAAAAAAGAAACCGATTTAGAAAGTTCAGTAAAGCAGGGCATCAATTGGTTTGTTCTTGATAATATGGAAGAAATAAAAAAAATAAAAAGATTAGCTCCAAACGCAAATCTCCTGCTTAGGATAGCAATAACTAATCCGCATTGTATAGTAAACCTGTCGGCTAAATTTGGGGCTCAAGAGCAGGAAGTACTACCCATACTTAAAAAGGCCAGGGCTGAAGGATTAAATGTACGGGGTATTTCGTTCCATGTGGGTTCGCAGTGTACTGAACCGGAAATATATTACAGCGCAGTTAAATATGCCAGAAAGATTTTTGATGAAGCTATTTCTGCAGGCTTTATATTTGATACACTTGATGTCGGCGGAGGATTTCCAATTTCATACAGAGATAATCTGCCGGAATTATCTGTATACTGCACTGTGCTTAGAAACGCCTTAAAAGAATTTTTCCCCAATGATCTAAATGTTTTAATGGAGCCGGGCAGATGTATTTCCGGAGGATGTATATCTCTTGTAACCAAAGTTATCGGCCGTACTATACGCAATGGAGTTACCTGGTATTATATTGATGACGGAGTATACGGCGCTTTTTCAGGAAAATTGTTTGACAAGTGTGATTATAGATTAGTTTCGAATCGGTCCGGTTCTGTAGAAGAGTGTGTTGTAGCCGGTCCGACCTGTGATTCGATTGATATTGTTGCGCACGATCAGAAACTTCCCAAACTTTCGGCTGGTGATTTGATCTTAGTCCCCGGTATGGGGGCCTATACAATTGCAAGCGCTACATCTTTTAATGGTTTTGCACCTCCAAGAACAATTGTTCTTCACAAAGAAAACCAAATCAGAGAAGAAAAATCAGGCAAAGAAATCATTAGTAAACGCCAAAACCGTTATGCAGTTGTTGAGATGTAATACTGAATACATATAGAAGAAAGATATAACGGGTTCAGCGAATATTTTATAGTATTATGTTGATGTAAATCAGAAGATTCACAGGAGAACACAAATCTGTGTACTTTGAAAACAACCGGAGTTGTATATTTATGTATTATTGAAATATCAATTCCCTGTGTTTATAAAAAGACACTAAAAATATCTACTTAAGCTGCCTTGTTTATATGCTCTCTTTGAATAGAAGGAAGAGCTTATTATTAATCAAGTTTGAGTGAAATTAAGAATGATATTTAACATCAGCTTAAAAAGAAGCCGAGTATTAAACCGGATGGAATTTGATTGAAAATTAACGGCCAGGTTTATTACACAAAATGTTTTATTAAAAACAGCATTACTTTATAATTGGTTATAGCTGTAAGGGAAATCATAAATTAGAAAATAGAGCATTCACTATAAGTGCTGCTGAAAAGGAGGACCCAGAATTGTCTAACTATAAAAAAACACGTTTCGACGGAAAGATTCTCGTAATAGGCTGCGGTGCAGTTTCTCAATGTACGCTTCCTCTTCTAAAACGTCATTTAGATATGCCGATGAATAAGGTAACGATAGTTGATTTTATAGATCAAAGAGAGATACTGTCTGAAATGCTGGAAGCAGGAGCTAACTTTATACAAGTGAAAATCAATATAGATAATATTGAAACTGAATTAAAGAAGTATGTAGGCCCCGGAGATATGATTATAGATTTAGCCTGGAATATAGAGGCTACGGTAATAATAAGATGGTGCTATGAAAACGGCGTAAGGTATGTCAACACATCTGTAGAGCAATGGGATCCTTCTAAAAACATTGAAAACAAAACCACTCATGAAAGAAGTTTATATTTTCGTCAGATGGAACTAAGAAAACTAAAATTAGAAATGGTAGCAAAAAATACCGGTAACCCAACAATTATAGTAGATCATGGTGCTAATCCCGGGCTTGTTAGCCATTTTACTAAAAGGGCGCTTGTAGAAATTGGTTCTAAGATGTTAGAGCGAAATATTCAGAGTGAATTAAAACTCAGCAATGAAGCATTTGAAAAAATTATTGCTGATGCGGAAGCAGGACTGCAAGGGGCTTTTGCCAGACTTGCTCAGGCTACCGGAACTAAAGTTATACATATTGCAGAGCGCGACACACAAATTACGGACAAACCAAAAGAGGTTGGCGAATTTGTAAACACATGGTCGATTGAAGGCTTTTATGAGGAAGGAACAGCTCCGGCAGAACTTGGCTGGGGCATACATGAACGCCGGCTGCCGGAATATGCATATTTTCCTGACGGCGGACCGGGAAATCAGATATTTATTTCGAAGCCCGGTATAAGAACTTTTGTTCATTCATGGGTACCTGCTGGAGGTGAAATAATAGGCTGTGTAGTTCGCCATGCAGAATCGTTTACAATAAGTGATTATTTAACAGTATGGGAGGATGCGCCTAAAGAAATAAGACGGCCGATCTATAGGCCAACTGTTCATTATGCATACATGCCATGTGATAATGCTATTCTCAGTCTGTATGAGCTTGCAATGCATAATTTCAAAATGCAAGACAGATTAAGAATAATGACTGATGAAATTATCGGTGGAATGGATGAGCTAGGAGTACTTCTGTTGGGTCATGGTCTTAACGGTTGGTGGACCGGTTCTCAATTAGATATTCATGAGTCTCGTAAGCTTGTGCCGGGTCAAAATGCTACAACATTACAGGTGGCTGCCTCTGTACTAGCCGCAGTAACATGGATGATAAAAAATCCGAGTAAAGGCCTGCTAGTACCAGATGATTTACCATATAAAGAAATTCTGGAAGTAGCTACGCCTTATCTTGGACCATGTCCGTCTGTAGAGACTGATTGGACTCCTTTAAAAAATAAGTCTGCATT
>PLNZ01000235.1 GCA_003142915.1 Ignavibacteriales bacterium
AGAAGAACATGGAATAGAGCATATTCATATTTTACTTCCAGAAGCTGTAAAGTCTAAATTCAGATTGGCAACTGTTCAGAATAAAACAACGATGACAGACGTATTGCGTAAAACACTTTATAAGTATAATTCCTCATATATCAACATATATGAAAATCTCCCAAACAAAAATAATATATGACCTCTTGTTAGACGGAGAACCGCACAGCACTTATGATATGGTTAATCTTATAAGACCGGACGGAGGATTATTAAGGATCAGCGAACGCATAAGGGAGATACAGAAACAGCATGGAATTGTAATTGATAGTTGGCAGGATAGTAAAAATCGGTCTATATGGTGGTATCAGATAAGACCGGTTGAAATACCATTAGAAGAAATGCCTGAATATTCTTTATATAATCCGCAGAGTAAGCTGTAATAATGTAGCTCTCTAACGAGAGCCTTTCAGGAATCTTAATTCTCATCTGCCTTTAAATTATAGCAAGCACCCTAACAAGTCAAGGTATTGCTCACTTCGCTTCGCTCGTTGCGCTCCACCTATGACTTGTCAGGGCATCCGCTTGCTTTCTTTCAGGCATAGATGACAATTAAGTCATCACAATTATTAAAAATATGTCTAAAAGTAGAACTTCTNNATTAAAATATGTCTAAAAGTACAACTTCTTTAAGAGTTAAAAAGGGTAGTAGAGAATGTCCGAAAAGAAATTGCTCATCAAAATTTTTCAATGAAGACGAAGAAAAGTTTTTAGAAAGCCTTAATAAAACATTTATTAATAAATAATATGATAAATAAACTTATCAAAAAGTGTTTTTGCGGTTCAAAAGTGTTTTTTGTCCGTGAGGATTACGCCTATAAAGCAGAGATTGACGAAGAAGGAAATATTGATTGCGGAAAAGCAGACGGCGGAATATCCGAGATATGTTGCGCTCAGTGCGGCAAGCAATATTCAGAAGAATACTTTAATCAAATTATTTTTTAACAATATGAAAGAGTTTAAATATAAGATTGGTGATGCAGTAATTAATAAATGGAATTGGCATTATATAATTATCGGAAGATATAGGAACGAGCGAGGAACGAACTATTACAAGGTCAAGAATAACGAAGATTTAATGGATAAATTTGAATATAGTGATGACCCGATTTGGAAAGAAGACTGGACAGGAATTCAAAAGGAATGGGAGATTAGATGTTTAGATAATTAATAATATGACAGACCAACAAACTTTATTTTTGATAGAAAAAAGGTCGGTTGATATTAATAAGAAATTGGATGATGAAAAGTATAAGCGAGATTATTGTTTTAGACAGATTATAAATGAGGAATATTTATGGGATATGCGATGCTGGTTTAAGCCCAGAGCGGGGTATTCCAGAGAAGAAGTTAAGCGGCAGATATTGAAATGGCTTAGAGATTACGAGAACGGTAAGTGGACTTACAATTGCGGGAATTGTGTTTATTGCATGAGCAAATTATTAGATAATGGTTTGGCGACAATAGATGAAATTGTTGATTCAGTTTTAAGAAATTACAAAGTGAAACATGTAGATTCGATAGGAACGTGGTTTAGGTAATTGGATTTTATTTTACAGAGAACGGGCGAATGCCTGTTTTTTGTATTAACCCGATGCCGCTCCCTAGACTTCAATGCTTTCGTTTGCTCACACACCGCAGGAAACGGTGTACTCACCCTCAAGCCTTTAAGTCTTACGCCTTAATATATGAGCCTGTAAATTTGCAGCTAAACCAAAATAAATAAACATCTTAGCTTTTAATTCCTGTAAATTTTTATTATCTTTTTTTTACAGAATTTACAAGCTTTTTACAGGGTTTTTTACAGGCTTATATTGAAAGACGAAGTTGATATTTATGATATACAGCAAAAACTGATCGCTGGTTTTGGAATTAATTCATTCGGCAGTTATGAAGCTGTTTGGGATATGCTTAGGGATATCCGCTTGTTAAAGTACGTCCGTAGGAATCAGCTATCCGGAATTAACAAGAGGTATGAAAAAACTTGTTCTGATATAAAAATTGCTAGACTTATCGAATTAGGATTACTTAAAAAGACTGAAAATGATATTTTAATATCCACTGCAAAATCCCTCCAACTGCTTAAACAATTTGGCAAGAATACTAAAACATACCCTAAAAATTCCGAAGGCGAAGGTTCAATTAATGAGCTGAACAACACCACGGTTTTTATTCAAGCCCTAAAATTACCAGACTTTTTTACTCTGCTTTATANNACGCATTGCTCGTTAGAGGAACCAGAGAAAGGTATAAATTAGAATTTTTAGAAGTGGAAGCCAGCAAATCTAATTGGCACGATTGGCTTGAGAACAAGAGGATTAATTACATGAAACTTGCCGGAGATAAAAGAGCCTATTCTTATTGGAAAGAACAATGTGAATTACTTGATTTGCCAATTCCAGAAATAAAAGATTTCAAATTTTCAGTCAGCATAGTAGGAAATATAAAAAAAGATTTCGGAATAGGATTTAACTTTATAGAACAATTATGATTAATCGAGCTAAACAACGATATATTGCCTATGTTTTTGTTACCGTTACATTTGTTTTTATTGTTCTTAGTATGATCATTTCGCAAAAAGAACATTCTGAAAGTAATTGGTATGTTACAATGCGACCTGGTGATAAACCCAACATTTTTATTTTCTACCCAAACATTCCCTATACAATAAATTCCGATGATTATATATTACACTACGGTTTTATGACGAAAAATAATAATAGTGATTTTATAGAAGAACATTCCGAAGATTTTGGAGCTCCACAAGGATTGGAAAAAATTCTTGGCGGTTATACTGGACGTCTTTGTTTAAAAAATTTTAATATTACCTGTAAAGACACAACTTATTTTACTCTTAATGTTCAACTGTCTGGTTTTATCTATGAAAGTGGACATTATGAAATACATAAAGGAAAATCGGAAGGCCGTTCTATTTATTATAGTAATAAAAAACGTCAATTTGTTACTTTAAATGAATTTAACATGGGGAAATAAAATGTGGATTATTGTAATAATTGTCTTATTGGCTCTATGTGTTTTTTTTAGTTGGTTTTCTACTCAAGTTGGTTTTATAACCGATTTTTTTGGTGCGAATATTTTTACTCTACTTGCTATAGTTTCGGCGGCAATCGCAGCCTTCTATTTTTGGATTTCAAGTAAAGCTTATTCTGATTATAAAATAAAAGATAAAATAACGAAACGACTTGACGTTGTTTTTAATCCTAAAAATTTACCTATTAAAAAGGGGAAAAATATGGAATTACCTAACGATGATTTACTTACTAAAAGAGAAATTGATTTATCAACGGTTGATCTACAATCATTAGTCGGAGACATGAAACAGATGCTGACTTCCCCGACGCCATTAATTTTTAAAGGTTGGGGAAACAGACGATTAGAATTAGATGTTGAAAGAGTTCGTTTAATGGATAAGTATATACCAAATGTTATTGCTGCTGGTCAATCATTTATTAGACTTAAAGCAGATTCTTTAATCAGTTTTGATAAAATAAAACTGCTGGCCAATAAAGAATTATATGAACTACGCAAAGATTCCGAGGGTGCGGAATATGATTTAAAATTGCTTACCGAAAAATATCAGTCTGAATTAGTCAGATATAAAACCGATAAAGAAAAAATGACTTTATCGGTTGAACGAGAAAAAGCAGAAATCAGGTTATTGAATGCTCAGGCCAGTCAAGCAGAAGCCATCGCAAAACAAGAGAGTGAAAAAGCTGAAACTATGAAGGTTGCCACCGAAGAAGCAGAAGTTAGAGTTGCCATGATTAAAGTAGCTACTGGCGCGATTAAATTTAATGAACTTCCACAATCTTTCCAGACCTATATTGCAATTACAATTTTGAATGCCGATACTGACAAACTTAGTAATTTTGATATTATGGAACGGGTTAAAAATTCTTTAATCCAACAAGCACAAGCAGAAGCGGACAGAAAAACGGCTGATGCCGACGGTGTAAGAGCTGATACGGAACTAAAGTTTATGAAAAATGATGAAGCGAGGAAAAAAACTGGATCAAGATAACTATAAATTAGAATTAGGAATTATTTGGGACAATAAACCAGATATAGATTTTCCTTATATTACAAAACTTAAAGCGAGATTTAATCATACTTATATAATTGGTAAATCTGGTATGGGAAAAAGTACTTTAATGGAGAATATGGCCGACTATGATATAAAGTTTGGACTACCCGTCATTTATATCGACCCCAAAGGTGATAGTGTTAATAAACTAACTAACAATAAAAACTATCAATACATTTCTTTTCAACACCCAGTTAAAATTAATCCTCTAAGAAGAAGGGGATATAAGATTGATACTCTTATTAGGGAATTTACCGATGTTATGGATATTATGGTGACTGAAACTACTATCAACCCAGAAGCGACCACTAGGATGAAGCAGATTTTAACAAAAGCTATCAAAGGTTTTAGGGAAAAAGATAGAAACTTACAGTTCCTTAATAAATTTTTAAGTTTTCAGGATATTAGAAAACTATATGATTTTGAAGACAAAGCAATCAAAGATTGGTTTAAAGAAATTGAAGACGAAAAAAAAAGCGGTTACAAATTAACTTCTGAATATAAAACTACTATGTCGGGGATTGCCAGTCGTCTATCTCAGTTTATTGAAAATGATGAGATGAGTCAATTTTTAATTGAAGGTGAAAATGAATTTGATTTAGGGGAAGTGATAGAACAAGGTAAATCTCTTTTAATAAATACAAGTACAGGAGATGATGATAACCAAAAATTCTTATCTGCTTTATTTCTTCATTCCATATACTCTTATATCAGAGAGAATAAAATTGAAAAACCTTTAATGGTTTATTTAGATGAGTTTCAGACAGTTGTTAATTCTAGTTTTCCAAAATTATTACAATACGGTCGGAGTTGCCAGGTTGGGTTTACTATGGCTCATCACGATTTTCAAGCAATCGACCTTAAAATTCTAAGTGCTATTTTTGGAATATCCAGCTCTTTCATTTCTTTTAATTGCGGGGATACAGAGGCTAAAAGATTAGCTGAAATTGTTAGAGTCCCGTCGAGCAAAATAATGGATTTACCAGAACATCACGCTTATTCAAGATTAGGAACGAGCAATAGTTTTTTTAAAACATTCCCTCCTCTTGAAAATTCATTTCAACCACCTATTGAAGAACTACCAGAAGTGCCGGTCTATAATTTTTTGTCTAATGACTGGATTGTGGTATAATTAAAAAGCTGAAACTGTCAAGGGAAAACCTTGATTGAACCGAACTTGCCGCAAAGTGCCAATAATCTTTCAAGCATACCGCAAGGCTAACGGGAGGGTAACGACCTAGCTTGGGAGGAATGTCCATCGGTTCGGTTATTATAAGCTGAGAAGTTGAGGACAAGACTTTTCGGATATTGTTTTTCGGCAAATTCATTGAATAAAAGGCTGAGGAAACTTGGCCTTTTATTTTACCTGTGATATAATAAAAGCAGTTCTTAAAAAATCATAGGAGTAAACAATGAGTGAGTTCATTAATTTCTCAGAGATTAGCCAAAAAATCCCTTTCAAAGATTTATTAGATTGGCTTAACATTCCATATTCCGCCACCCAGAACGGGGAGCTTAAAGGCGAAGGATTTATAATCACTACTTCAAAAAATCTTTACTTCAATCCTAACGGAGAGGATAAAGGAAGCGTAATTAATTTCACGGCCAAGCAGAAAGGACTGGATTTAAGAAGCGCAGCGCAAGAACTTAAAAAACAGTTCCTAACCGAAGTCAAAGAGCCGAAAAGAGAACTGCCCAACCTTGAATTACATTACTGTAAATTCTTAGAGGAAAAAGGAATCAGTCAAGAAATG
>PLNZ01000014.1 GCA_003142915.1 Ignavibacteriales bacterium
GTAACGGTCGCGGATAAATTCCAATTCTTCCGGGAAAAGATTCTTCCAATAATAGGCGGCGGCGCGCCCTTCAAAATTTTCCGGGTCGCCCGAGCGAACATCTTTTACCCATTTAAGCATATTAACAACCGGGATGTGCCTTTTGTTAAGCAGCCATGCCTGGTTCTTAATTTTTTGAGAAATGGTCTGCTGCCATAACTGCTTTTTTAACGGAACCGAAGTATCTATCTGCGCCTGAAATCTTTCGCTTTGTATCTGGTTAACCGATAATGGTAAAAACAGCCCTGCAGGTAAATGGGATTTATCGCATGAAACTAAAGCCGTATTATTTTCAAGCAGGGAGGCAAGGAGCCCCTGCGTAATTGTTATCTGCGGGCTGTCCAGAATTATTATCCCGACATCTTCTATAGGAACAGTATTTTGGACTGCCTGCTGGTTCTTTCTGTCTTCATATTTTATATCCGGTTCGGATACAACCTGCTCTGAATTTTCTTCAGTTGTTTTTGTCTCTTCTTTTTCAGTTGAACCGAGACGGATCACCAATTGCTCATCTTTTTTACTTAGGTAAGCAGGATTGCCGAAGTATAGGGTTCGTTTTATCATAGCTATCTTTGGCTTTTTAATTATTTACTGGTTTTATATTGCCGAGGCGGTCAACTTCAATTTTAATGCAAACATCTTTAATCATCGTCCCTGAATCTTCTCTTTTAAAACCTTCTTTTTTATTTGAGACTAGCTTAACAATACCATCCCATGCTCTTTGATTAATATTATTGGCACCAAATTCAATTTTGTCTATAATAGGATTTTGATTTACGAAACGATGCGGAACAAATTCGCATTTACTTCCTGTACTGCTATTCATTCTATAAATCCGTTCAGCAATCCTTTTCTTGTCATTCCAATTGATTGGGTTTTGTTCATACGCATTTATTCTTTTTAGTTCATCTTTTGTTGGGACATAAACTAAATCATCAGGTGAAAGAATCATTGTTTTAAATCCTTCTTTCTTATCAGCAATTGACATGCCATGAACTAATCTTTCAATTGCTTTGTGAGTTGCCATCGAATACATTTCCGGTCGTTTTTTTGTTTGTTCATCCTCGTAAATAATAAAATAAGCAATTGCACCTTTATCGACCTCTACATATTTTTTACCGAATTTATCATCGGGAGACTTCTTTTCATATATTGTTATCTTCTCTAATCTCTTGCCTGCTTTCTTTGTCAATATTTCTAATCCTTCACCTGCAAAAGCTTCGTTGGAATTATCATTATAAGCTTTAAGGTGTTCGTGCAACAACCCCGCTAAAGGCGAATTACTTTCTTTAGCGTATGGTGTTTTGTTTATTTTGTCGTGCGTGAAAGAATTATCTAGTTTAACACGTTTAGCGGCATACTCGACAAATTCGGCGATCTCTATTTTTTCGTATTCATAATCTTGAAGTAAATAAACTGTTTTATTTTCGTGCTTACCGTCCTTTTTTAATTTACCAGTTTCTACTTTTTTGCTATTATTAATTAAGTGCTTGTTAATTTCATTCAAAAGATTATTCGTATCATCCAAATCAATCCCAATTCTTTCAATTATATCTTTTATGATAGGCCTAGCTAATTGATCATACACATAACTTGTAATTTTTCTTCTTTCTTTATCATGTTCAACTTTCATTCGTTCAATTTGAATTTTAAATGCATCCACTACCGATACTTCTCGTTTTTCTTTAATCCATATAATCCCTTGGGGTTCTTTGAACATTGATTTGCGAACAGCCATCCATTTTTTGTTTGGCTTTTGATAGCATTCTTTTTTCTCCCAACTTCCATCCTGTTTCTGAAACCATTTTATATATTTATTGGTAGGCTTACTAACAATTTTATTGTTAGATTTGAATGTTACAATGGTTGCATTAAGCATTTCTTTTGCTTCTTTTGTAAAATTTTCCCATGTNNTTTTACCCTTAACCAAAGCTCTCTTTACTTGCAATAATTCCAGATTGTTATCCACAGCATTTAGTGAATTGAGGTAGCGGATGTGTTCCCGTGTGGTTGATGCTATGATTAATGCGTCTAAGGCATGATGTCGATGGTCAATTCGTTTTTCATTGAACTCGGGTTGGTCAAGAATATTGAAATGAAACTTATTTGCATCTTCATTATCAGGCAATATCAGTTGCCTTCCTGTAATTTTTTCAAGTCGCTCAAAACGCGGTTTTAAAATATCTTTCCAGACACTGTTTAAACCCCATTCTCGTTTTAAATCACTTGTAATACTTCCAATTGTAAATACCAAACCCGCTTTATCTTTTGCTATTGGATATAGCAACTCACTCACTTTTCGAGTAGNNGAGGTACCTCTGTTGCCAAAAGATTTTTGAGCTTTCTTCTTTTGAAAGTATTTTTACAGTGTGCTATATAGTCATCAGTAGATTGCAATTTGTATTTTTTCCCTTCGTAGGACAATTCAGCACGATTATTTGTACTTATAAAAAGCATTGCTAATTCACTTCCCTTTAACTTGTTTACACCTCTTTCACATATTACTAGGTTTTCAAAAGCATCGTATTTTAATTTTTTCCTAGGGATTATATGCTCTACTTCGTACTCTTCAGTAAATAATTTGCTCAGGGAAATTATATTGCCCGTATAGGGAGAACAGCATTTTTGGCTAAGCCATAAAGTATATTTTTTTATTTCAGCACTCGTAGGTATTCTTTCCTTTTTACCTTCTTTGAACAATGTGTCCCAGTTCTCTTTTTCTTCATCATAAGTAAATGCTCCACAGCTTTTGTATATCTTGAACTTTTCAATATCAATTGGATTTTCAGGGTTGGGATTTACTTCAAATGGGTTATTTATTTTCTTACCTTCTTCACTGTAATGTTCAAATCCTCCATTCAACAATTCATAAAGAAGTTTTTTAATACGCATTTTTTCTTCAAGATTATTGGCATTATTTTTTGTAATTCTTTNNATCTTTTACGAGAAACATTGTTTCCCTGATTACTTGTTCTACTATAGGGTTTCTTAAACTGTTGTTCGGTATAAGTTTCATTACGTCTAAATCTTCGGGATGCTCATATTTTTTATCACTTTCTCTTTCGCTATGCCTTCCATAAACTACATAACAAGCCATCCAAACAGGCAGACCAGAAAACTGTTCTTTATTTGTAAACTCTCTCTCTCTTATCAATTCGCCTGTTCTTTTATCATAAGCAAAATCCCAACCATCATTGATTATTTTATTTATTCGTTCCTTTGTTTCGTTATGTATATTATCCCAACTCCAAAACTTCCCGATCCGCATTAGCGGTAAAAGTTTGTTAATTGCTTTTGTTGAAAAAGCAGCGTATTGTTTTTTAGGCTCAGGCAGTTTAGTAAATGCGTCGATAATATTTTCAGGCAGGCTAAATTTGGATAACGCAGTTCGTATTCCTTTTTCAGATTTTTTCAAATTGGATGAACTGATAGAATAATTAATGTGCCATAATTTTCTGAACGAATCTTTACTTTGTAAAAGTTTATAACCTTCAGTTTCGTAATTAAATTTTTTGAAAATTTTCCTAAACAATTCTTTAGTCCCATTTCCTTGTAGTTTCTTATTTTTATCAAAAAATAAGTTTATTCTGTATGTATCGGTGCTCAATTTTTTATCTGCTGAAGACTTGTTTAGTTCATCAAAAATATTTTGTTCTGAAATTTCTTTCGACACATCAAACAATTCAAATAATTTTTCTTTGG
>PLNZ01000238.1 GCA_003142915.1 Ignavibacteriales bacterium
CAGGATGTTGAAATTTATAATGATACTTACGAAAATAAATATATTTTACCGCATCTCTCTAATTTGATCGACCCTCTTGATATTAGAACTGCATTCAGCATAAGGGATGATGTTGAAACAGCTTTAAATAAGCTGACCGATGCTCAACAGTATGTTATTTATCTTGCGTACTACGAAGGACTTACTCAAAAGGAAATTGCTGTAAAATTAAATATTCCTCTTCCGACAGTTAAATCAAAGATTAAAATTGCCCTGAGCAATTTAAGAGAGAATTTAGTGAAGGGAAATTCATAATGGCTGACCTGAGCAATATACATGGTCAAAATGAATATTCGGAACTTCTGTATGCGTATTCAATTGGCTGTCTTGATAAAGAAGATTTATTGGAACTAAATAATTATTTTCAAACCGGGAATGAATTCCCCTGGCAGGAATTAGGTGAATATCAAAACTTGACGGCTTTGCTGCCCTCTATATTAAATATGGAAACTCCCGGTTCTGAGATAAAAGATAAAGTTGCAAGGAAACTTTATAGAATAAAAAATGAAAGGCGTCCTGCAAAAACCTCTGAAAGTATTATAAGAGAACAAACTGCAGGTGAAGTTAAACAAAATATTCCAGCCGGGGGGAAAGGCCTGCCTTCTGATTTTTTTGAACATTCAAGACCGTTAAGTGAAAATTTAACTTCGGGAGACGATGGAGTTCTAAAGAATGATCAACTGAGACAGAACTTGCAAACAGACTCTTCTTCAAATGAAGAGAATGTTCATGATGATTTACTCATACAAGAAACTTCCGCTAAAAGACCTTCAGATCATATTAATATTCCTAAAGCCGATGAGATTGATACAAAAAGTATTGAAATAAATGAAGTATCTAATACTAAGCAGGAAGCAGTATCTGTCACGGAGGGAAAAAAGTCTTATCATTTACATGGAATCTCCGAACAGGGAACAGAAAAGAAAGGTAAGGGCGGAATTATTCTTGTAATAATTCTTTTTATCATTGTCTTTTTAGGATTAATATATTTTTATCAAAGAATTTCTGTCAACGTTGGTACGTATAAGGTCGAAATAGATAAGTTGAACAAGCAAGTATCAAATCTTTCAGAACAAGTAGCGGTAAATAAAGAAGTTCAAAAAATATTACAAATGAAGGATGCCCATATTATTAATTTATATGCCTCATCATTATATAAAGAAGGATTTGGTAAAGTAATAATTAGTTTTGAGAGCAGCAGCGGATTTTTGCAACTTTCCAATATGCCGGTATTAAATATTGAAAAGTCATATCAATTGTGGATGACAACTGAAGGAAATACTAATTCCCTTGGTGTTCTCAAATCGGTTGATAATAATTACTATTTCCCGATTTCACTACCAGTGCAAAATTATAAAGGAGAAATAAGATTTATTGTTACTGAAGAATCTTCAGAGGGTTCTCAAATGCCGTCTAATAAAGTTTATCTAACCGGTACGCTTCAATAAACATCACATTCCGGCAACATCTTATCACTTTGTATGCCCGAGGGAGACATGCCTGCCAGGATAATTTATACTTCGCTTTTCTCATCACGCTTTATAGCGGTAAAAATAATCACCGCTATTATAACTATGATCCAATATTTTAAGATTATATGATAGATGGAATAAATAAAAAATCCGAATTTCATTGTACCAAAGCTCATCGAATAGATGAGCCCGATTAAAATAAAAATTAAAGAAGCATACAGAATTGCTTTATCATTAGTATTATCAATATAAAGCATTAAACAGCCTATGCCAAGAATAAGAATAATCGAAGGGAATATTATTTTTGATAAACTAATTATATCAAAATTGTTTAGAATAAAGAATATAATACCAATTAAGAAAACGACGGCGCCCAGAAATACTCTAAACTTTTTATTTCTCCCCAAAGATAAATACACGGAACTTATTCCATAAAAAATAAATGTATAAGCTAAAATTTCTTCATTGTTAACTATTAGTAATCCAATTATTTTAAAAATGACAGCGAGTATTAGAAAGCTTAAAGTATAAGTTAATATAGGTTGAGATTTATTCATGAATTACAGATTTCAATTATAAATTTACAACAAAATAGGAGTAATTAGTGATTATGTCAAAAGTCATTATAGATATAATATTTTTTGCATTGTTAATAATCTTACAAAAGTAGATCATAATTCTTATATTTTGTTTATTGATAAGAATACTTTTGCATATTTCGCTTAAAATTTGAGAATTACGAATAATGATAAGTATAAATAAGGAACCGAATATAAGTGTAGGAATTTTATCTGAGAAAAAAATTAATTTTGAGCTGCATGGTGATTTCAAAGTAGCAGATATAAAACAGGTTTTTAGCGGCAGATTTATTGCCGAAATAGAAAATAACAAAATAGTCTGCCGGTGGGATAATAATAAAATAGAAATTTCAGATGAAATAATTTTCGTTCCCCAGGATATTCAAAGTGAATCTTTTTTATTGGAAAATGTTAAAATAGGTGTGAATTTTCACTGGGAAAGGAAAGACAAAGAAATATTTACAGGTTCACTAAAATTAATTAAAGACAATGCTAATGTGACCGCAATAAATAAATTGCCTATAGAAAAATATCTCTTAAGCGTTGTATCTTCTGAGATGAGTGCGAAAAGTTCGCTTCAACTTTTAAAAGCACACGCAATTATTTCAAGAAGCTGGCTGCTTGCGCAAATTGAAAAAGCAAAAGCCATAAAAAAAGAAAAAATTAAGTATGAACCTATCCGGGGTGATGTAGACGAATATATAAAATGGTATGGGCGTGAGGATCATGAACTATACGATGTATGTGCGGACGACCATTGCCAGCGATACCAGGGAGTAACAAAAGTATTTACCGAGATAGCCCGGCAGGCAGTTAAACAAACAGCCGGAGTAGTGCTTGTCAGCGATAACAAAATTTGCGATGCACGTTATTCCAAATCGTGCGGAGGTATTACAGAATCATTTGAGAATGTTTGGGAACCCGTTATATATAGCTATCTTTCATCTGTAGTTGATTATAAGTTTGAACCGGAAAATTATAGTTTAAACTTTATTGTTGAAGCAAATGCTCGAAAATGGATTAAAGGCAATCCACCTGCATTTTGTAATACGAGGGATAAAAAAATTCTATCTCATGTCCTTGTAGATTACGATCAGGAAACAAATGATTTTTATCGCTGGAAAGTTGAACTCAGCCAAACGGAAATATCTGCAATTATTAAAACAAAATCAGGGATAGACTTCGGCGATATAATCGATCTTATTCCATTAGAGCGTGGATTATCATCAAGAATTGTAAAGTTAAAAATAGTCGGTTCAAATAAAACATTAATTATCGGCAAAGAATTGGAAATCAGGAGAATGTTGTCCCACAGCCATTTATATAGCTCGGCTTTTATTGTAGATAAAGAAAATATTCAGGATAATATTCCTCAAAAATTTATTTTATCGGGGGCAGGTTGGGGGCATGGTGTAGGGCTGTGTCAGATTGGCGCTGCTTTTATGGCGGCAAAAGGATACCAGTTCGATGAAATCCTTGTCCATTATTTTAATAGAACAAAATTGAAAAAAATTTATTGATTTGACCTATGAAAGTCCTTTATTCGTGTCTTTCTAAAAGTTGGGGCGGAATGGAAATGTATACTCTTTCCGCAATAAAGCAGCTGCAAAAAAGACAAATCCACGTTGAATTATTATGTATTTCCGAGTCAAGAATACATATTGAAGCTAATAATATTGGTATGATCATTCATCCTGTTAAAGCATCAGGTTATTTCCACCCTTATACGATATTAAAATTGGTAAGTATAATTTACCTGGGGGAATATGATTTAATTCATACCCAGGCTTCAAAAGATCTTTGGCTGCTTGTTCCTGCATTAAAATTGTTAAGAAGTAAAATTCCACTTGTTCTTACGAAGCATGTTGGTTCAGGTATAATTAAGAAAGATAAATTTCATAAATGGATTTACAAACGGTTGACGTTAGCGCTTGCAATAAGCCGTGTAATTAAGAAGAATTTGTTGGAAACCTGCCCTCTTGAGGAATCTAAAATTAATCTGATGCATGACGGAATAGATATGGGAAAATTCGATCCGGATAAAGTATCGGGAAGCAACGTTAGAGAAGAATTAGGGATAGATGAAAATGACATTGTTATGGGTATGCTTGCCAGGTTTAGCCCTGGTAAGGGACATGAAGAATTCCTTGCTGCGGCAGAAAAATTAAATTTGAAACATATTAATTTGAAATACTTAGTCGTAGGCGAAGCCAGCCGGGGGGAGGATCATTATGCCGATTCGATTAAACAATTGGCAGAAGATCATAATTTATTAAATGTTATTTTTACAGGTTATAGAGTCGATACACCTCAAGTAATTGCTGCAATGGATATTTTTGTTTTTCCATCTCATAGTGAATCTTTTGGAATTGCGCTGGTTGAAGCTATGGCAATGGCAAAGCCTTCTGTCTGTTCAAATTCCGATGGAGTTTTAGATATTGCGGTGGATAACGAAACTTCATACCTTTTTGAAAATAAAAATGTTGAAGACTTAACGAAAAAGATAGAGCTGCTGATAAATTCTTCCACTACCAGAATCCAGTTTGGAAAAGCATCGAGAAAAAGGGTTGTTGAAAATTTTGATTTTGATATATTGACGGATAAAGTAATAATAATATATAATGAGTTGTTAAAGAAATAAGTTTAAAAAATCATTTATCATGATAATCATATAAATTGGTATTCTCATATTTCCCCGTATACACATTATTATTTATTTTAAATAACCTAATAAGTCATGACCAATAAACTAACTGTATTTCTGCCTTTTAATGGAAATGAATTTACATTACACGTTGTAGAAGAACTAAAAAAATCACGCTTGGTTGAAAATATTTTTCTTTTGTCGCCAAAAGGATTGAAAATTAGTCCGCCTGATTGTAAGACTTTGTTTATAGATTCATTATTTTCGTTAAAAACTTTGAAGCTCATTAGCAAGAATACTAATACGGATTTAATACTTTTTATTATAAAAGAAGTATTAATAGAATTGTGTCCTAATGCTCTTGAAAGATTTATTTCAGTCATAAGAGATACAAATGCCGGAATAATATTCTCGGACTTCTATGAAACTAAATCAGGAGTAAGAGAAGCCCATCCTCTGATTGATTATCATTTAGGCAGTTTACGCGATGATTTTGATTTTGGTACAATGCTTTTTGTACAAAGTGAAGCTCTGTCTAAATCACTGGGAAATGAAAACTATTACTATCTTTATGCCGGATTGTATAATTCACGGCTATTAATATCAGAAAATTATTGTATAATTAGAATTCAGGAGTTTCTCTATGAAGTGTTCGAAAATGATCTGAGATATTCGGCAGAAAAACATTTTGATTATGTTGATCCAAAAAACCGGGAAGTTCAAATAGAAATGGAAGCAGCCGTTACCGGACATTTAAAACGTATAGGAGCTTATCTTACTCCCGAATTTGATTTACTTGACTCTGACGAAAGTGATTTTGAGTACGAAGCCTCTGTTATAATTCCGGTAAAGGATAGAGCAAAAACCATAAGTGATGCGGTTGAATCGGTATTAAAACAAAAGACAAATTTTCCCTTCAATTTGATCGTTGTTGATAATCATTCTAAAGACGGTACTTCAAATATTTTAAATAATTATGCAGTGAAAAATAAGGATATAATCCATTTACTTACGGACAGCGACTATTTGGAAATCGGGGGGTGTTGGAATGAAGCAATAACTAACAAAAAATGCGGAAGGTATTGTATACAGCTTGATAGCGATGATATTTATTATAACGATAATATACTGCAAGAGGTTATTGATTTATTTCGAAAAGAAAAACTCGCAATGATTATAGGTAGTTATAAGATTACTGATTTTTATTTAAAAGATCAACCGCCGGGAATTGTTGCTCACAAAGAATGGACGCCGGAAAACGGAAGAAATAATGCTTTGCGGATAAATGGTCTTGGCGCTCCAAGAGCTTTTTATACACCTTTGATTAGGAAAATCAAGTTTCCAAATGTCAGTTATGGAGAGGATTATGCAGTCTGCCTTGCAATATCGAGAAATTATCAGATAGGAAGAATTTACGATCCCATTTATATTTGCAGACGATGGGATGGCAACTCTGATG
Organism: Ignavibacteriales bacterium; assembly: GCA_003142915.1. Taxonomy (GTDB): domain Bacteria; phylum Bacteroidota; class Ignavibacteria; order Ignavibacteriales; family Ignavibacteriaceae; genus FEN-1297. Next base: position 6,193 of record PLNZ01000238.1, read on the forward strand.
TTTCATTATCTATTGAGAAACAAAATTTATATAACGCTTATAAAGACAGATTAAGAGCTAATGAAATTCTTACCCGGCAGAGATTAAATCGCACCAAAAATAATACTAATTTTTAATAGTATATTAAATAATAAAATTCCTTGTCTTGAGAACTCCGAAGGAGTGTAATAATTTTTCTTATTTATAATAATAAATAAATTTTTAGAAGTTGAAATCATGAGTTTTTTAATAATTGCTATTAATAATGCAGCCGGCTAATTCAAAACTGATAGAAATAATTCTTTTTTCGAATGAAGTAATTAATTCTTTGGAAGATAAAGATGATTTTGGTGCGGCTGCCGGGATTCTGCTTAAGCAACAACAGACAAAATGGGATAAGATTATTGAAGGATATAATTCTCTTAAGGCAGTACAAACAAAATATTTTGAATTCGATGGATTTAGGATAAATGTTCAATTTAATCCGAACAGGATAATTTCAAGTTCGGCAACTGTTGATGAGAATTCCATTAAGAAAAGGAAATGTTTTTTGTGCATTGATAATTTATTTGAAGATCAAAAAGGGCTTATATATAGTCACGAATATATAATACTTGCTAATCCGTATCCGATCTTTCCTGAACATTTTACGGTTTCAAACGTAAATCATTTTCCACAAAGAATAAACGACATTTTCCATGTTCTGCTGTCTTTAAGCAAGAGTACGTCAAAATATTTTACAGTCTTTTATAACGGACCGAAGTGTGGAGCCTCGGCGCCGGATCATCTTCATTTTCAAGCCGGTAATAAATATTTTATGCCGATAGATAAGGATTATCCTCAATTAAAAAAGCAATATGGTGAGATCCTTTTTGAAGAATACGGTTTTACAGTTACGGCAGTTAACGATAACCTGAGGAGATTTATTGCATTTGAAGGAGAGTCGGAAGAAGTTCTTATTTATGCCTTCAGCCTTTTTTTTGAGACATATAGTTTACTCCAAAAGTACGAAGACGAGCCGATGATGAACATATTATCTTCATTCGAAACAGGAAAAGGATGGCGTATAATTATTTTCCTGAGAGAAAAACATCGCCCATCACACTATTATGCTGCCGGTGATAAGAATATTTTGCTAAGCCCGGCTGCTGTTGACCTTGGAGGTGTATGTATAACTCCGCGTGAAACTGATTTTACTAAAATAACCAAAGATCATTTGTTAGAAATATTAAATGAAGTTAGTGTCGGGGAAGATTTTTTTAAATCATTTAAATTAATCTTAAGGGAAAATTTAAATAAATTATTCCTTGCTCATTAAATCGCTAATAAATATTAGATTCTCGGAATCTGAATTTGAAATAATAATTTTAATAATTGCCGTCAAAGGTACGGAAAGTAACATTCCGACAACTCCCCAGATATAGCCCCATATTAACACAGAAAATAAAATCAATAGAGGATTCAAATTTAATCTTTTACCAATCAGATTGGGCTCAATCAAATTAAAAGATAATGTCTGAATTGCAATTAGAATTAAAGCAATTACTGCGGTAAAAGTTATTGATCCAAATTCAAGAAGAGTCATTGTTACGGGTAAGATTAACGCAATTGCCGAACCAATCGTTGGAATAAAATTAAACAAGAAAGTAAATAAGCCCCAAATAAAGGCGAAATCTACTCCAAGGATTGCTAAGAATATCCAGACAACAATTCCCGTCGCAAGGTTAATAGAAATTTTAAGTATTATATACCTTTGAATTTGTTCTGTTATTGCTTTGAAAGTATTTGAAAGTTTTTTTTCATTTTCATGGCGCTCAATATTCAACTTGTCGCCCATCCATTGATCAAAATCGGAATTTGATTCGGTCGACTGTGGTTCTTTTTTTGTTCCATCAGGTTCGGGCTTAACTCTTTTGTGAACGAACCTATTCCTTATTGCTTCATAAATTGTACTGTGACCTGTTATAACAAAAATGAAGAAAAATAAGATAAATATTGTATTTCCAATTAATGAAAATGTGGACGTGAAAATACCTCCCGCAAGATCCTGATAATTTATCCGGGCAATTATATTTTGAATGGAAAAATGTCTGAATGATGAGTTTTTAACTTTTAACGAAATGGCTGTATCGGAAACAATTTTATTTAGCTTATCGAAGTATATTGGAACTTGTTCTCCGAATCGCACAAATGATCCGATTATAAATGAAGATAATCCCCAAATGAATATCACTATTATTATAATATCAAGAAGAGTAACTAATGCAATCGGAATACGCTTTTCTTGCAGGTAATCATTAAGAGGTGAGAATAAAAAGTAAAGGAAATAGGCGATTACAAATGGTATGAATATATGGCTGAGCTCTTTTAGGACAATTGCAATTACAGTGAGTCCTATAACGGCGATAAAAAATCTAACTGATCCATCAAGTTTTAATTTGATAGCCATATATAAGCTTTCTAATCAGGTTTGATTTTATTGTTTCTTTACGAATCTCATTTATATAAAATTAAGCGTACCATGAGATCATAAATTTAGATTTACCTTTATACGAAACTTAATTAATTAAAGCGAAAAACGGAAATTATCAAATCATTCTGTTAAGCCTGATGGTGTTTGAGGAGTTGTTAAAAGATATTTAAACAATTCCCACTTCTTTTTAGAATGAATTTCTGTACCGCCATTTTTTTCTATATAAACACTCACAATTTTTTCGCCAAGGTTATAATTAATAACGTAGCTTCTGTACTTCTCAATAAAGCTTAACCTATGTTCAGCTCTTTCCGGTGACATAAGGCTTATGTGTTCCAGCCAATCAATAGTTTCTTTTTTAGACCATTTCCCATCCAAATAATTCCTTGACGCTTCATTACCTGAAAAATTTAATTCTTCTGTTAAATTTAGGACTTCATCATATTCTTCAGCTTTTACAGGATTTAATCCTGCAATAGGGTATAAGACTTCTTTTTCAAATTGGATTTTTTCTTTACCCGGGAAAATCATTTTTATTCCGTAATTTGCTGTGCCTTCTGCAATTAATGATTGAGGACTAAAAAGCGGGTATACGGTAAATTCAATCCACCCGGCATTTTTGACTAAATTTTCTTCGAGAAGTGAATTGTAAACATGATGCCCAGGGTAACCTTCATGGGCTGCCAGATCTATTGCGCGGTCTATATAAATAGGCAAATCGGTATTCACCTGGATAATGCTAAAATAATTTCCCTTGTACCAATTATATCCGCTCCAGGGCTTATTTGTTACATATTCAATTTTGAAGTTTTCATTTGCCGGTAATTTAACATAGTCCAATGTTCTTTTTTTGCATTCACTTATAGCAGTGTTGAATACCTCTTGCAGTTTATCCTTAGGAATAATAAAATGCTTTCTGTAATCATCAAGCCTTTTCGATATACTCCCTTTTCCTGGTAAAATTTTATCAAGTTTATCAAGTATCGACTGAAAATGTTCTTTTGAATAAGCCGGTGCAACTGCATCGTATAATGCGTTGCTTTCTTTATCGAATGAAAATGAACCGCCCTTAAGCATAAATAGTTTTGCTTTAACAGATAAAAGCTCTTTATATAAAAACCTGTAACGGAGAGTTTCAATATTATCGGCGTTAAAATTTTTTAAATTATCAAGTTTATCAAGAAGGCTGTCGGTTTCTGTATCGCAAAGTTTTAAGATTTTACTTGAATCATCAGGTGTCTTTATTAAATCGTGCGGATGCAAATTATCAGGGCCGTAATAAGCGTCAACAAAATCATTATCCAATTGACCCACCCTGAGTACAAGACGCACATAATTTTCTGCAATATTGTTCATTTTAATTCCTAACTCATTTATGTCCTTTGTTTTTCTATCTCTACCGCAAGAGAATAATATTAAGGCGGTAAGAGACAATATACAAAATTTTCGCAGTTTCATTAAATTCCTGTAATCTTTATTATGATCAATAAATTACTAAAGAGAAAATATTGGGTTAATTGCCGCTAAAAAAAGAGCAAATAAAACCAGCATCCGATACTGCTTAAGATATGAATATAGAAGTTTCATTTGGGTTGGTAAAGATAAGAATTAAGACCGTAAATAAGAAAGGGGATTTGTGATATTTCCGGGGGATGAATAAAAACGAAGCCCGCATTTTTGCAGGCTTTGTCAGTAAAGATTAAAATTATTACTTTTGATATATGGCGTCTTTAGCTGCTTTCGCCAATCTAAATTTCAGTACCTTCTTCGCAGGAATAACCATAGTTGCGCCGGTAGCAGGATTTCTTCCCATTCTCTTTTTTCTGTTTACTACCACGAGTTTTCCCAAACCCGGAATTACAAAAGATTTCTTAGCTTCTTTGTGAGCTAATGATACCAGTTCCTCCAAAAATTCTCCTGAAAGTTTTTTGGTTGTTCCGGTTTTTTTTGAAAGGTGATCCAGAATTTGGGATTTTGTCATAGATTTAACTGCCATAGCGTTTTCCTTTTTTTTATTAAAAGATTAGTTATTTCAGTTACCAAATTATAAATATTTACTTTCAAATGAAATATTTATTTTAAATTTTTTAAAATATTGAAAATCCCTCTTTTACCATGTTATGGCTGTCGAAATGAAATTTTGTAGCTTATTTTATATTTAATTATTTTCAGTACATGTCTATAATAATTAATTTTGCACTTGATTAATAGAATGAGATCTCTGCTGTCCTTATTATTTTTCTTCTATGCAATTGCTTTTTCACAATCGATTGATTCGTTAAAGACTCCTCATAGTTTAAAATCATTAGATACGGCAAAGATAATTCAAAGAGATTCTCTTGCTGTTGTAGATTCTCTAAAGATCAAATCAAAATTAAAACCTGATACTTTAGTTTCGATTTATCAAAAGCCTATTGATGCGCAAAGTTATTTTATTGATAGAAGAGAAATTGATTTTATGGATTACCGATATTCAGGCGATCTACTTAAATCCTTCAATTTAAATTATTTAAATGATTATGGCACTATCGGGCAGCCGAATGAAACGTATTTATATGGGGTAGGTAATAATGGAATTAGCTATTTTGAAGATGGCATTATGCAAAATAATAGGCTGCAAAATATATTTGATTTAAATAATATCCAGACCGAAGATATAGATTCTATTGAAGTTGCACCGCTTCCACGCGGATTTTTATATGGTTCCTTTACCAACCCTGTTTCCGTGAATTTTATATCGAGAGACTTTATACCTGCCAAACCCTATACCAGGATCAAATTTTATCAAGGTCCGAATGGCGAGGCTATGATAGACGGAATATTCAATGAAAAAGTTTTTAATAAATTTAATATTTTCTTCGATTTTACAAATAGAAAACTTGATTCGTCATATGCCAATACTTCTTTCAGTTCCTGGCAATTAAAATTGAAGATAAAGTATTATCTCAACAACAAAATAAATATTCAAGGCACATACGGATTTGAAAATTCGACGGTCGGACTAAACGGAGGTGTTAATGTAGACAGTTTGATTAGATCTAACGAAAATGTAAATAGTACCCTTTATAATGATATTTTAGCGCCTGTTAATTTTAATGCAGGAGGACAGGATTACAAATTTCATTATTTCAATTTAAGATTGCTAAGTAATTATTTTGATAATTCAACTATTGATCTGAATCTATATTATAAATTTGATAATACTCAATTGAGCCAGTCCGATGATACTTTATTTTATAAAACCGTGAATAAAAATAAAATTTACGGTGTGTCGTTAAAGCAGGATTACAGAAAAGATTTGTTCGATTTTCAACTTAACGGCATATATGAAGTTTCGACTATTAAATACTATTATCTGACAGATTCTACTTATAATTACTATCCCGTAAATTATAATGACTTTTCCGCATCTGCCGTAGTATCATTGCATTTGCTGGATAGCAGCCTTGTTCCTTCCATATTCTATAAGATTTCGAATGAGTCGGGTAATAATTATTCGCCGGAATCAAATGGCGAATATAATGGTATTGGCGCAGATATCGCCTATAGAACATCGGATCAGCTACGGTTCTATTTAGGTTATTCAAACTTCAAAACCGGGGCAGAGTCAAATTATAGCCAGAGTTTTGAAGCAGGAATGACTTCTACAATAGGCAATTTGTTTGCCGATTTAAAATTATTTAAACGGAAAGATCTTCATTTAGACAGCCCGTATTCATTTCTAAATTATATTAATCAAATTAATCCGGATCTAACCGGCATAGGTGCAAATATTAATCTCATGATCTGGAAATTTCTTTTAGAAACGCAGACTTCTTATTACACTACCGAAAACTCCTCCGAATTATTATATCTTTTCCCGAAGATAAACTTTACGGGCAGTGTCTATTATAGAAATATTTTATTCAATAATAATCTTAATCTTAAAACAGGTTTCACTTATTCTTTTATGGGAAAACGGAATTCATCTTTTGGAGAGATTAATTCAAATTGGAACTTAGATTTTACCTTAGCCGGTGAGATACAAAAAGTTGCTATGGTCTATTTTACGTGGGAAAACTTATTTGATAACACATATTATATCATACCATATTACCCGATGTTTCGCAGAGGTATTAGATTCGGGATTTCATGGGAATTATTTAATTAAAAGAAGCGGTTTTATAAACTTAGCATCTCTTTAAATTTTATAGTCTGTCTTCTGGAAACTTCCACTTTGTTTCCGCCTTTTAGTTTTACCAGCAGCCCACCGTTATGCCAGGGCTCCATACTTTCAATCCATTTGAGATTTACTATATGTTTCCTGTTAGCCCTGAAGAATGTTTTGTTGTCTAATCTTTCATCGAGATAATTTAAAGTCCTTAATATTAAAGGTTTGTTATCGTCAAAATAAAGCCTCACATAGTTCCCTTCAGATTCAAACAGGCGTACATTAATAAGCTTTACAAACCAGCACCTGTCGCCATCTTTTACAAATACCTGGTCGGACTCCTTCAATACAGGTGATCCGTATTCCTGGATAGCAGTTTTTCTGTTTTTTTCAACGATTTTTTTAATTGTATCTTCAAGACGTTTCGGTTCTATAGGTTTTAGGAGGTAATCCATTGCGTTATATTCGAAAGCTTTTAAGGCATATTCATCATAAGCGGTTGTAAAAACAACTATAGGAACGCTGTCAAGTTCTTCGAGAAGCTCAAAGCCGTTTTTGCCCGGCATTTGAATGTCAAGGAAGATGAGTTCCGGGTTCAATTCCGAAATTTTATTTAATGCGTCTTCTACATTAACGGCTTCACCAACAATATTAATATCTTTGAATGGGGCTAATAATCTGCGTAGTTCAACTCGTGCTAACCGTTCATCATCAATTATTAAAGCTTTCATTTTTTGTACCTCCGGCTGGAATGACTAATTTAGCAAGAACTTCTTTTGGGGATTCATTATTAATTGAGAATGATGCTTTTTCACCATAAAGAAGATGTAAACGGTGTTTAGTGTTGCTTATACCAAACCCGGTTGCATTTTGGATCGCACCATTATTTATTTGTCCGCTGTTTCTTATCAGAATGTGAAGCGATGAATCTATAAGTTCAATTTTAATATTTATACAACCCCCGGCAGTTATTTTCGAGATACCGTGTTTAATTCCATTTTCGACCAAAGTTTGTATCATCATTGGCGGTATCTCAATACTTACGGACTTGGGGTCTATTTCAATTTTATACCTGAGGCGTTCCTCGAATCTTATCGATTCTAAAGCAAGATAATCGGAAACAGCCTGCATTTCTTCGCTAAGAGGAACTGTTTCGATTCTTTCCATTTTCAAAGAGTATCTAAGTATATTGGAAAGTTTTGTAACAGCGGTTTGTGCGTTTTTAGGGTCCAAATCAATTAATGCTCTTATGCTGTTTAATGCGTTAAACATGAAATGCGGGTTCAATTGGGATTTTAGAGTTTTCAATTCAAAATCTTTAACAGCGGCTTCCCAAATTAGTGATTCGATTTGAACTTGCTTATAATTTTCAAAGTAGTTAACAGCAAAGTAAATAAGGGTCCACAAAAGAATTGTACTGGTCAACCGAAAAATATCAACAAAAAATATTGATGTTTTAAAATTTGGAAAATTGTAATTGTTTATTCCGGAATTAACAGCATAAAATATGAAGGACAATATCATTCCTATCAATATATTGGTTATCAGTATGCGTGGGACAATATTTTTAAGCGGTAGACTCAGCCAATTGTTTTTCTTAATAAATACCTTAAAAAGATGTGTAAGGCAAATACCGGCAAAAGACTGATATATTATTACAATTGCATGTTGCCATGAAAAATAACCGAATGTAATGCTGAAAAAAATATTTACCAATCCAAAAACCGACCAGCCAGTTAATTGGCATAACCAATATGCTTTTTTCATATTCATTCGGCTGCTAAATTCTGCTTATACCGGAGTGTCCGGATAAATTGCAACTGCGCCATAACTCTTCAAATGATATTTATTATTCTTCATTAAATATAATCGTATCTAGTGTAAAAGAAAATCATAAGTTTCAAAATTTACAGAACATCAATAGCCTTTAAAAATTCAATTCCCCCTTAATTTAATAAGGGGGAATTAATGAAAGAGTGAGTATTTCAGCTTGCTACTAAAGCTTCTATTTTTTATCCGATATGCAAAATTAGATATAATTTTATCTAAGGATAGAAATAATAGTATCAATGGATTTTAACAATGATGGGTGGTAAGAAGGGCGTACAATCTTTGACGGATTTTCTGTATAATAAATTTTTAAGGATCTGGTTTTTAGAGGAGAATTTTAGCTTGATGGATATATGAATCCCAATATTTTGAGAAATATTGGGATTCATATATCCATCAAGCTAAAATTCTCCTCTAAAAACCAGATCCTTAAAATTTATTATACAGGAAATCCGTCAAAGATTGTACGCCCTTCTTACCACCCATCATTGTTAAAATCCATTGATACTATTATTTCTATCCTTAGATAAAATTATATCTAATTTTACATATCGGATAAAAAATAGAAGCTTTAGTAACAAGCTGAAATACTCACTCTTTC
>PLNZ01000150.1 GCA_003142915.1 Ignavibacteriales bacterium
TGCGGGGTAAAATTAAGAATTTTCACCCTGCTTTCAAAATCTTAAAATTCGTTATTTACCGTGCGATATTTATCTTTACTATATAAAATATTTTCAAAAATTGTGATTGGAACTAATGTGACCGGCGAGTTTATAGGATATATTGCCGCAGTTTGTACAACGATTGCTTATGTACCTCAAGTTATAAAAGTACACAAAACAAAAAAGACAAATGATATTTCAGCGGGTATGTTTATTCTTATTCCAACCGGAGTTTTACTCTGGTTAATTTATGGCATAATTATAGCGTCTATGCCGATTATTATAGCTAATAGTGTTACTTTTATTTTTTCAGTTTATATTTTTATAATGAAAATTAAATTAGATTATTATAAATTAAAAAAAGAAATAATCTTTAATTATTAACTATTCCTCAATATTGACTGTGGAAGTGACTTTTAAAACTGAGCCCTGTTGAAATAATTTCTTATAATTATCAATTACGGAAGCAATTGAAGCATCCATTTCCCGACTGCGTTTATAAATAATAATTACCAGTTTGGTATTTTCTTTCAATACTTTATTATCTTCATCCATCCATTGCCCATGCGCATCAACAACCGTAAAACCGTCTATAAACTTTGGTGAAATGTAATCATCGACAAATTTAGTCCATTCGTATTCCGAAACTGAAGTACCGTCGGGTTTGGAAAGCCCAAAGAATAGTTCCGTTTGTGTCTCATCAAGCGTTGGAAGGAATGTGCCGGTATCCTCCGAGTCTGTCTTTAAATAAAAGCAACCTGAAAATTGAATAATACAAACAGTGACAAGTAAAGCAAAAAAATATTTATTTATCACTCTCATACTTCTTCTCCTATTTTTAAAGATAAAATATAAAAGATTTTACTTTAAAATATGCACTTTACTATTAGTAATGACGGGCCCGGTATATCGCATTGGTATCGGCACGAAGGAAACCGGGATAAAGCCTATGCGTAAAATTCTCTTGATTTTTTACTTTTTAAAAATGTTAGCATACGTATTCTGCAGTTATCAAAAGAAGCGCGGGTTTTAATGCATTTAGTTCAGAGTCCGATTCATACTTATACTACCTTTTGCCCCGAATAAATGCAAATCGTGCCCAATTTTGTATTGTAAGTATTTAAAGTCTGAACATTTTTAAACCCTGCATCAGCTAATAATTTTGGAAGGCATCCAGTGAAGTTGGCTTTTAATTCCGGTTCGAATTTTGCAGCAATATTACCTATCAAAATAAAGATGGGATTTTTTTGCATTCCAAAATCAGCTATGTAAAATTCCCCTCCCGTAACTAAAACCCTAAATATTTCCTGCATTGCTTTAAGCTTTTTGTCCGTACTCAAGTGATGCATCATCAAACTTGTCATCGCCTTGTTTATAGAATTATTACCCTGGGGTAACTTGCCCCCATCATATTCCACCACAGAGATATCAAGCTTTTGCTTTTCGATTTTACGTTTAGCAATTTCAAGTATCTTTGGATCAATATCGATTCCTTCAAAATGTGCTTCAGGATGTTTTTGCTTTCCCAATATAAGCAAGGTGCCTGTTCCACATCCAAAATCCAATATTTTGTCTTCTTCCGTGATATTCATGAAGTCCATCAAATCTCCCTTTATTCTTCTTTCGGGAATTGCAAATGAAATAAATGAATCGAATAGCTTTGTTAAAAGGGGAAAATCTAAAGCCGGAATGAATTTTTCTTTCATAGGTATAATTATCTCCGGAGAAATTTATGATAATATTTTTATCCATGTAATGGATTTTTATCTTACGAACATTTAATTAAAATTAAATTTTGAAATTTATCATTTAATATGTTTTTGCATATTTATTGGTTATACAAAAGGCACATTTTTAATTCTTTGTTATTGCAATATCAATATATAAGTTTTTTCTATTAATACTATAGTTCATAATATTCAATCCCTTTAACATTTTTTGAATATCTACAGGATTATATGATGCCCTTATTGACTCCCAAATTCCACGTTTTATTTTTATGTAATAAAATATTCCGCCTCTAAAACAATCATAAATAAATAATATCCTATTTCTGCCTAATGAATCATACAAGTTTTTTATTCCCTTTACCGGATTACTCCAATGATGTAGTGAAAATGTTGAATATATTAAATCCAATTTACCTAAACCATTAATCAGCTCAGTATTTTCCCCCGGGATTTATCATATATCCCTCCGGCATATTATTCTATTAATGCGGATAACCGTATTCCCTTAGTTACAAGATCACCCGCGGTAACTTCAGCTTTATTAATTATTTCTTCTTCATTCTGCTTTGCTTTTCTAAAACAATTATCCAAATCCGAATTAATACGTTCTCTAAGTTCCTTCCTGTGGTAAGCTGCAAATGATAAAGCAATAACTCCGCCGGCAATTCCGCCTATAATAAACGCAGAGATATAATTTGAAGTTTTATGTTTCATTTATTTGCCCCCGGTTTTGTTTTATAGAATTAAAATTGACAATTAGAAACAATCCCTTAATAGAATAATCATTTTTTCCTGGTTAATACCTGCTCCATATTTTTGAATTCCTGGTTGTCTTGATTGACATACATAGTCAGAATTTGATGATCTTTATCAATAAATTTCATCGTTTCGCGGTATTTAATATCATTACCGGTTGCAGGATCAACCATAGCGCCATTTAAAGTTAAAGTTGAATCTTGATCATTATATGTACCGGTACTTACAGTAGTACCCGTACCAAAATTGTCATACCATACTGCTGTAAAAATTTTTTTTGCATTATCATAACCAAGCAGCATCATACCTTCAAAAGGCATACCCATCATATTACCTTTCTGTGAAGATTTAAGATATCTTCCCCCCATTATCATTTCATTCGAACAGCTAACATCAGATTTCAGAGGAGACTGTGTTGGATTCATCCACATTGTTATTTCCGAAGTCCATTCGCCGGCGCTTTCAGCCATCATTTGATGAACTGAACCCGGAGTCATATAATCCCGCCATGCTTCCTGCTGGTCCTGCGCAAAAATTTGCGGAATAGAAATAAATAAAAATGAAACAAAAATAATACAGGCAATTGCTTTCATACTTTTCTCCTTATTTTTAAGTTAATTATAGAGCTAAAACATAAATCTATACGAAAATAAGCGGATTTATTTTCTATTAATCATTAACGAAGTCATTGAGATAGAGCCGAGTTCCGTCTTTTCATTGAAAAAAGATATGCTTTCATTTTTTTCTTTTAACCCCAGAATATACAGAAGAGGAAGAAAATGTTCCGGAGTGGGGACTGCAAGTTGAACTTCAATCCCAAGGTTTTTATAGTCTATAAGTTCAGTATACTCATCATTTAAAATTAATTTTTTGAATTTTCGGTCTGCTTCAAGAGCCCAGTCAAATCCATCTTTATTCTGCCAGCTTATCATTCTAAGGTTATGCACTATATTTCCGCTTCCAATAATTAATATTCCTTTGTTGCGTAAAAAGGAAAGCTCTTTGCCAAGCTCATAATGCCATTGAGGCTGTTTTGTATAATCAAGGCTCAATTCAATAACAGGAATATTTGCTTCGGGGAATAAGTGCATAACAACACTCCAGCATCCATGATCTAATCCCCAATTATTGTCAAGCTCTACCGATGTTTTGGCAATCAGCTTCTTAGTCTCACGGGCTAAATAAGGGCTGCCGGGAGCCTTATATTCTACTTCAAATAATTCCGCTGGGAAACCATAAAAGTCATGAATGGTTCTGGGTTTGTCCATTGTAGTTACAAATGTACCGTTGGTTTCCCAATGAGCAGAGATACAAATTACAGCATTCGGCCCGGGTAATGATTTACCTATTTTATTCCATTCAACTGTAAATTCATTTTGAGTTATTGCATTTATAGGATTACCGTGACCTATAAACAACAACGGCATCGTTTCGGTATCATTATATAATGCGGCTATTTTATTTAAATCATTCAGTTTCATATGAGCCACTAAAAATCAGCTAATATCAAAATTCTTATCCTTGTGCATTTGGATATAATAGTCGACAGATATTTTTCCGGATCCATAAAATAGAAAGAATAAAAGAAGCGCCAAAATAATAATTGAATAAGCCAATTCGGAATTTATAGCAAGCAAACCTTTATGCATATCCACAAATATTATTGAACCTAACAGTGCGGGTATTTCGAATAACACTACCAGCCGTGTAAATAAGCCTATAATAATAGCTGTGCCGCAAACAATGTATCCGCCGATAACGTAATGGGCTATTATATAATGAAATACCCAGAACTCATTGTTTGATATAATTTGTATGACCTGTTCTTTATTTGCTATAAAAGTAATTCCCTTAATTAATAAAACAATGCCAAGTAAAATTCTCAAATAGTCCAGCCAATTAGTGTGATGTTGGTTCGTCCAATGTTCGATTTTTTCCCTAACAGAACGGATAGCAGCAATTGAATTCATATAACCTCCCCGAAAAAATATAACTTAGATAAGGATAAGTTAAATAACCATATATACATATTAAATCCAGCTATAATTAAAAAGAAAAAAATTATAAAAATATAAGTGGAATATGCAGCAAAGCCCAGATGCCATAATGAATATAAGCGGATTTTTTCTGCTGCTTTGTTTGTATTGTAAAGTAAACAACTTTAATGATGGTATTGCTCATCATTGCAATTATTATTGCGGAAACAATTACAGGTTCAATATGAGAAGCCCCATTAATCAAAGAAAGAATAAAAGGATCTATATCAGTAACTCCTACAATTGCAGAGAGCACAAGCAATCCTATACTTCCTAAATAATTTTTTACCCAAACGGTTATAATTGTTAGAAATACAAATAATGCAGCAAAAATTAGTGCAGGTTTAATTTCAAAAGGGTTTTGAAGAGTTGAATCAGAATTTTCCAAGGGCTGAGGGTTTTTAAACTTAAATGTAAAAGCAAGAATAAATCCTGTTAAAGCAAGGAACACCAATTTCCACCATAGAAGATAAAGAATGGAACTATTAACTATCCAGATAATTACTAGAATCCTAAGATACATTACACTACAAGCGAGAATGGATGCCTGTAAAGCATTTTTTCCCTGTGCAGGATCTTTTTCAGCTATTCTGCCGACTGCAATACAAACCGCAGTACTTGATACTAATCCTCCCAGCAGTCCTGAAAGCCAAAGTCCTAACTTATCTCCCAGCTTTTTCATTAGGAAATAGCCAACAAATCCAATAGTTGAAACCATCATTACAATCTGCCAGATATGTGCCGGGTTAAGATTAAATTGAGTATAATCCTTATTCGGCAGAGCAGGAAAAATAATTATAGTAATAAGAAGGAATTTTAATACTGCAAGGAATTCAAATTTATTTAGCTTATCAACGTAATTTTCAAGTTCGGATTTTTCAGAAAGAAGCAAAGTAGCTATAATTCCAAGCGCCATGGAAATCCATACATCAGCAAGAAGTGCAAGTGCACCTATAACAAATGTAAGAAGTGTTGCAATTTCACTTGTACCCCCGAGGCGCCCTTCTTTTAGTTTTCCTAAATATTCAGTCAATACAAGCGCACCGATAACCAGTAAACCCACAGGAAGAGCAAATGTAATATTTAAATGCTGGAGCCAGCCGCAGCCAAAGCCGAATAAACTGATAAGCGTAAATGTACGAACGCCGGCAAAAATTCTACCCTTCCTATCAATACCAGCGTTTTCTCTTTCAAGTCCGATTAAAAACCCAAGCGCAAGAGCAACGATGAAACGAAGTTCAACAGTCCATTCGAATGAATTCATAAATTATAATTTTTCTTTATACTTATAAAATATATAGTAAAAAGTTCAATTAAAAGATTTTTTTCAGGCAGTTGGATTAAACTGCTAAAGCATTTTTCTCCATTAATTTCATTTGCTTCCATAACATCATCCGAAAGCTCACATCCTGTATAAGATTTTTAGCAACTTATAACATTACACGGTTCTGAAGGTCATCGGTAAATGCGGCATTGTGAACAAATTGGGCCAAAACTTGCCTGCCCGCCGAAAGTGTTGTGCAATACTCTCGGCGGGCAGGCAAGTGCCAGGGTAATTGTAAATATCTTTTGCGTAAGGTGAGTATTAATAATAATTTTGATTTTTCTTTTTTTTCCTTATCTTTGTATAGATATTAAAGTAATAAATTGTTAAAATGAAAATAAAAATCCATACGGTTCTGCATCATCATAAAAAATATTTCTATGCCGGACTGTGTTGAAATGTCAAATAAAAATTGAAGTATCACCCCGGCAGATGTCGGGGTTTTTGCTTTTAAAGGACATAATAAATGAATGGAAATTTAAGATTAGCATTACAGAAAAAAGGCCGGCTTACCGATAAGTCGCTTGAATTACTTCGGCTATGCGGCATGGATATCGAAAATTATTCGGAGAGACTTGTTGTTACTGCAAGAAATTTTCCCCTTGACATTCTTTTCCTTAGGGATGATGATATCCCGGAATATGTACGGGACGGCGTTGCTGATGTTGGAATTGTCGGCGAGGATGTTATTTATGAAAAGCAAATACCCTCAATTATAATTGAAAAATTAGGTTTCGGTAGATGCAGTTTAATGCTTGCTTATCCTGAGAACAAAGAGCTAAAAAAGCTGGAAGATATAGACGGGAAAACAATTGCCACTACTTATCCTAAAATCTTAAAAGACTTTCTAAAGTCCAGGAGTCTTGATGCAAAAATAATTGAATTAAGCGGTTCTGTAGAAATTGCTCCTTCTTTAGGAGTTGCCGATTTAATCTGCGATATAGTTTCTACGGGTAATACCTTAATGATGAATAAACTGAAAAAGTCATTCAAGGTTTTCGATTCGGAGGCTGTTCTAATCTCTGCAAATTCATCGCTTAAAGATGAAAAGAAAAATGAATATCTTACAGATTTACGCCGTAGAATACGTTCCGTAATGACGGCAGGTTCATCAAAATATTTAATGATGAATATACCTAAAGATTCCCTTAGTAAAATTATTGATATTATCCCTTCACTCAAAAGTCCGACTGTTTTGCATCTTGCCGAAGAAAATATGTTAGCGGTTCATGCAGTAATCCCTTCGGAAAGTTTCTGGCAAATAATAGATGATTTGAAGTCAGCCGGAGCATCCGGAATTTTATTATTACCAATCGAAAATTTAATTCAATGAGACTTTATTATGTAAATAAATTGTCGCAAGAGGAAACGGCTTTATTAACAAAACGCCCGGCTATTAATCTTGAAAAAATATTAAACATCGTAAAACCCCTTTTAAATAACATAAAAGCCAGCGGATTAAAAGTGGCGCTTAGTTATGCAAAACAGTTTGATGGTTTTGGCGGCGAAGAAGTGCTCGTAACTAAAAAAGAATTTGACGAAGCTGAAAAAAATCTCGATGTAAAAATAAAATCTGCATTAATAACCGCCTTTAACAACATCGAAAAATTTCATGTTAAACAATTTCCCGTAAAATATGAAACCGAAACAATGACGGGGATAAGTTGTTCCAGGGAATTTAGAGCAATAGAAAATGTTGGCTTGTATATTCCCGGGGGCAGCGCCGTACTTCCTTCAACAATGCTAATGCTTGGAATTCCGGCAAAGATAGCCGGCAATAGAAGGGTAATGGCTTGTTCGCCTTCAAAGAATAATAAAATAAATTTACCTCTTCTTTTTGCTGCAAAACTTTGCGGGATTGAAGAATTTTATAAATTAGGCGGCGCCCAGGCAATCGGGTTAATGGCTTATGGCGACAAGAAAGTTCTAAAGGTAAATAAAATATTCGGACCCGGCAACCAGTATGTAACGGCAGCAAAATTGTTAGTCAGCATAGACCCGGATGGCTGCTCAATTGATATGCCGGCAGGGCCAAGCGAAGTTTTAGTAATTGCCGACTCTTCCGCAAACCCCTCTTTTGTTGCAGCGGATTTGCTTTCGCAGGCGGAACACGGCGTTGATTCTCAGGTTGTGTTAATAACGACAACTTTAGGAATGGCTAACGACATTGAACTTGAACTGGTTAACCAGCTTGAACAACTCCCGCGGAAAAGTTTTGCATCAAAGGCATTGGAAAATTCATTCGTCTTAATTACCGAAGATATTGGGCAGGCAATTGACTTCAGCAATAAATATGCCCCGGAACACCTGATACTAAATGTAAATGAGCCTGAAAGATATGTCCGGAATATTATAAATGCCGGTTCGGTTTTCCTTGGTCAATATTCTCCTGAAAGCGCAGGTGATTATGCCTCGGGAACAAATCATTCTCTGCCTACATACAGTTATGCAAAAACTTACGGCGGCGTTTCGGTTGAAGCATTTATGAAGTCAATTACTTTTCAGAAATTAAGCAGAGAGGGACTTGAAAATATTTCCGGAGCTGTAGAAACTCTGGCAGAAACTGAAGGTCTTCAGGCTCATAAAAATGCCGTACATATAAGATTAAAATAAATAATATTGTAATTTAAAAGAATTTCTTTCCGGGGAAGTAGGAATATATTTCAATTTCATATAATTTTGAAACCCTGCTTTTGCCGGAATAACCCTGCAAGGTACTTATGGAAATAAAAGATTTAGTAAGAAAAAATATTTTAAACTTAAAACCGTATACATCCGCAAGAGATATATACGAAGGTGATAAAGGTATCCTGCTGGATGCAAATGAAAACAGCTGGGGCTCAACATTTACAAGCATTGATAACCTCCATCTAAACCGGTATCCTGATCCCCACCAAAAAGATTTAAGACAACTTATAGAAAACGTTTTGTCTATTCCTCATGAGAATCTTTTCTTCGGCGTTGGATCCGACGAAATTATTGATCTATTGATCAGGGTTTTTTGCAATCCCGGTAAAGATAAAGTATTGATACCGGAACCAACCTATGGTATGTATAAGGTTGCCTGCGATATAAACGACGTTGAAACAATCGAGGTTTTACTTGACGATAATTTCCAGATTGATTTAAATGTAATTAGAGCAAGCTATACTGAAAATACGAAAATCTTTTTCTTATGTTCTCCCAATAATCCTACAGGTAACCTGCTAATGAAACAGGATGTTCTTCAGCTATGTAAAGAATTTAATTCTATAATTATCATTGATGAAGCATATATAGATTTTGCAATTGAAGGTTCCTTTATAGACGAAATCAAAAATTATCCCAACCTGATCGTTTTAAGAACATTCTCAAAAGCATGGGGCCTGGCAGGAATAAGACTCGGTTATTGCGCTGCTAATGAAGAGATTATTAATCTTCTTTTTAAGGTTAAAGCTCCATACAATATAAATTCTCTAACGCGTTATGCGCTTGAAATTTCATTAAGAAATTTGGAATTGAAAGAGAAATATATTAAAGGTATTATTAAAGAAAGGGAGCGACTAAAAAACCTGCTTGAAAGTCTCCCCGGCATTGCTAATGTATTTAACTCCGACGCAAATTTTCTACTGGTAAAATTTAACGACTCAACTGATCGCAACAAAAAAGCAAAAGCAGTGTTAACAAAGCTTGCCGAAAGAGGAATAATAGTGAGAGACAGAAGTACTCAACCGAAACTTAAGAATTGTTTAAGAATTTCAATCGGTAATGAAGAAGAAAACGATCTGCTCTGGGATACAATAAAAAAGATAATTTAATTTGAAATTTATAGCTGCTAAATTTATCAGAAAGAAGATAATAAATGTATGAAGTAATAATTGATAAATCATTTTTTAATCTCGAATTTCCTTTATCAACCGGTTTGATCAGCGGATTAAAGAAACTTTCACAAAGAAATTTCATCATTTCAGTAAAAGATTTTAGCCCGTTTCAAGAGGAATCTTTGGTTAAAATACTTAACCTGGAGGGAATCAAAATAAATGAGAAGAAAGTTGATATTATTGAGAAAGTATTCTCAATAACCCCAAGTAAAATAAAGGACAAAATCTCTGTTAATGGAACAAAAATCGGTACTTTTGAAAAAGCAGTAAACTTAATTTTTTTAAATCTCCGCTCATCTATACAACATCGGAAGACAAAAGAAACAGATATTAAAATAGAACTCTCTCTTGACGGGAAAAGCGATTCAAGTATAAATACCGGCATTGGTTTTTTCGACCATATGCTGGAGCAGATCGTTAAACATGCAAATATCAACTTAAAAATAAGTGTAAAAGGCGATCTTCATACAGATGAACATCATACTGTTGAAGATGTTGGAATTACATTGGGTAATGCCTTAAGCGAAGCATTAGGAAATAAGTTAGGCATTAAACGTTATGGTTTTTATCTGCCTATGGATGATACGATTGCGAATTGCGCTATAGACCTTAGCGGAAGATCATATTTAAATTTTAATTGTAAATTTAGCAGAGAAACTGTGGGTGAATTTCCGACAGAACTGACTGAAGAATTTTTTAGAGGTTTGGCTTCAGGGTTAAAGGCAAATATTTTTATTAAAGCAAAAGGAAAGAACGATCACCACAAAATAGAAGCGATCTTTAAGGCTTTTGCTAAATCATTAAACGAAGCGTGCAGATTAGACGAAAGAAACGAAGGAATGCTTCCTTCAACTAAAGGAGTATTATGATTGCATTAATTGATTACGGTGCGGGTAATGTAGCTTCTGTTGCTAATGCATTGACAGAATTAGAAGAGGAATTTAAAATTACAAAAAACGAATCGGAAATCTGCCGGGCGGATAAGATAATTTTCCCAGGCGTTGGAGAAGCTTCATTTGCAATAAGACAACTCCACATGTTAAATTTATTCTCATTACTACGGATTGTAAAAAAGCCTATACTCGGTATTTGCCTTGGTATGCAATTAATGGCTGATCATTCAACTGAAGGAGATGTAACCTGTCTGGGAATATTCCACGGTGCGGCGGAAAAGTTTGATTCCACAAAAACAAAAGTCCCTCATATGGGTTGGAATGATATTGAAATTACTATTGAGAGTAAATTATTTCAGAGTATAAAAAGCGGGGAGCGCTTTTATTTTGCTAATTCTTATTATATCCCGGTAAATGAATATACTACTTCAATAACAAATAATAATATAAAATTCTCTTCAGCAATGGAAAAGGGAAACTTTTACGGCGTTCAATTTCATCCGGAAAAATCCGGCGATGCAGGGTTAAAACTTTTAAAAAACTTTGTTGAATTATGTTAGTAATTCCCGCTATAGATATTTATGAAAACTCAATTGTGCGTCTGAAAAAAGGCGACTTTGAAAGTATTACTTTCTATAAAAATACTCCTTTTCAACAGGCTAAACTATACGATTCTCTCGGCTTTCAATTTGTTCATATAGTCGACCTTGTTGGTTCTAAAACAGGTAAACTTACCGCATTGAAATCTATTGAAGAAATAAAAGCTGCAACAAGATTGAAAATAGAATTCGGAGGCGGAATAAGAGATGAGAAAACGGTTTCGGAATTATTTTCAGCCGGAATTGATTTTGTCATCATCGGTTCACTTTCGGTAAAAAACAGGACGGAATTTGAACTTATACTGAGCAATTATCCCGCAGAAAAAATTATCGCGNNTCGCGGCTATAGATGCAAAAGATGAAAAGCTAAAAATTGATGGGTGGATTGAAGATACTTCCATTTCAATTTATTCCCACATTGAATACTGCTCTACTCTTGGCATAAGAAAATTTCTTTGCACAGACATTTTGAAGGATGGAATGCTTACCGGTACAAATATTAACCTGTACAAAAAGATAATGAACAAATATAAAGACATTCAATTAATCGCATCGGGGGGAGTTAAAGATATTGAAGATTTAAAAACACTCAAAAAAATTAATCCTTATGCCGTTGTTGTCGGTAAAGCCATCTATGAAGAAAAAATAAATTTAAAGGAGTTAGCCAAATTTGCTTTGTAAAAGAATAATACCTTGTCTTGATGTAAAAGAGGGCCGGGTTGTTAAGGGAACAAATTTTATAAATCTTGTTGATGCAGGTTCACCTGTCGAATTGGCAGAGAGATATTCGAAAGAAGGCGCCGATGAACTTGTGTTCCTTGATATTACGGCATCAGCAGAGAAAAGGAAAACATTAATTTCACTTGTCGGAGATGTTGCAAAAGCAATTAGAATACCGTTTACCGTAGGCGGAGGAATCTCGGAATTAGGCGATATTGAAGCTCTATTGAAAGCAGGTGCGGACAAAGTATCGTTAAATTCTTCAATTGTAAAGAACCATAGCCTTATTACTCAGGCTGCACGGCAGTTTGGAAGTCAGGCTATTGTAGCAGCCATCGATATAAAATTTAATGGTTCTGAATACAAAGTTTATATAAAGGGGGGACGGGAGGAAACTGACCTTACCGGAATGAATTGGTGTAAGCTTACCGCCGAATTAGGCGCAGGAGAAATTTTACTTACCTCAATGGACAAAGATGGAACCAAAGAAGGATACGATATAGATTTTTTAAAAAAGCTGACTTCCTCTGTAACTATTCCGGTTATTGCCTCCGGCGGCGCAGGCAAAAAAGAAGATTTTCTTGAAGCATTTAAATATGCAAACGTAGATGCCTGCCTTGCTGCAAGCTTGTTTCATTTTGATATTCTAAAAATAAAAGAACTTAAATCATATTTAAAAGAAAATGGTGTTATTATAAGAATATAAAATATCTGAAAGGAATTTCTATTGGAAAAGAATTTTATTGAAAAGTTGAATTTTGAAAAGCTGAACGGATTGGTACCCGCAATTGTCCTGGATAATTCCAACAACCAGGTATTAATGCTGGGATTCATGAATAAAGCTGCGCTTAAAAAAACACTTGAGACAAATCTTGTTACATTTTTCAGCAGGACAAGAAACACATTATGGACGAAAGGCGTGACATCCGGGAATTATCTTAGACTTATAAATATCAAAACTGATTGCGATAACGATGCTTTGCTTATTTATGCTAATCCGGACGGCATAACATGTCATACAGGGAACTATTCCTGCTTCGATATACCTCAAACCGGATCCCTTAGTTTCTTAAATGAGCTTTTTGACATAATTAAAAGCAGGAAAACCGAACTTCCGGATAAATCTTATACAGCGGAGCTATTTAAATCCGGCGCTGATAGAATTATTCAAAAAGTAGGCGAAGAAGCTGTAGAAGCATTAATTGCAGCAAAAAACCGGGATAAAACTGAAATAATTAACGAAGTATCTGATCTGATTTATCATCTATTCGTGATGCTTGCGGAACAGGAAATTGAGTTTAGTGAGATAGTTAATAATCTAAAGAAACGAGCAAAATAAGACTTATTAAAAGTAATTATTACGTGTAACTATTACTTCTAATTAGGTACACGTTATAGTTATATGTGATTTTTTTGACTTAAATTGATAAATTATCTTATTATTTTATAGTTAAGCCTTATTAAAGTACATATTCCCAGGCATTTTATAAAGTATTTTTTGGTACGAAATTTGCATCTTTAGATATTAAAATTCCTATTAATCGGCATTAAATATGAATACCGGACAAAGTATCTTGACAGTTTTTGCTATGGTGTTACTTTCAACTTTAGTATTGAGAGTGAATGGTTTACTTTTCAACAGCGGAATTGTTGTCACAAATTCTAAACTTGGTCTGACAGCAATATCTCTTGCACAATCAAGATTAGAGGAAATTAAAAGTAAAGCTTTTGACCAAAATACCGTTTCAAATACTGTAAGCTCTCTAAACAGTCTTACTGCTGCATCAGCATTAGGTCCTCAAACCGGTGAGACCTATCCGAACTTTAATGATGTTGATGACTATAATGGGTTTACCACGACAGATACAGTTCAAATAAATCCGAATCTTCCAAGAAGCGGAAGTAACTTAGATTATTTTAAGGAAATTGACTCAGTTGTATATGTTTCTTCAACCTCTCCCGATGTAACTTCGAGTACTCAAACCTGGAATAAAAAGATCACGGTTAAAATTAAGCATCCACAAATGACAGACACAATCAAAGTTTCTACTGTTTTTAGTTATTTTGTATTTAGGTAACAATACTATGGGTTAT
This sequence comes from Ignavibacteriales bacterium, assembly GCA_003142915.1. GTDB lineage: Bacteria > Bacteroidota > Ignavibacteria > Ignavibacteriales > Ignavibacteriaceae > FEN-1297. Next base: position 14,034 of record PLNZ01000150.1, read on the forward strand.
ACTACAATATTAGATATTATTGGTTCTGTAATCATGGGTGGAGTGCTGATGATAACATTGCTTAATACACACGCCAATGCAGTTCAAAATACTTATAATTATGGCGGAGATGTAAACGTACAGCAAGGTTTGGCTTTATTAGTAAATACTATTGACTCTGATTTTAGAAAAATTGGTTATTCTTCTATCCAGACCTTTGTTTTAAACCCAACTCAAGTAATTATTTTAGCGGATACATCAAAAATAAAATTTTTATCGGATATAAATAATAACGGAACAATCGATACTGTTTATTATTATTTAACGACAACCAGCGGACAATCAAATAGTATTTTATACAGAATGACTCATGATAATGTGTCTGCTGCGGTAACATCTCAATATCCGGGTGTTTCAATTTTCAAATTTGCATATTATGATTCGTCAAGTAACAAGCTGATCTGTCCGGTTTCGTCTCCATCAAAAATTTCAAAAATTAATATTTCATTACAAATGCAAAGCGCTCAACCCTATAATGGTGTTTATGTAAGCACATATTGGAACAGCACCAAACGCATTGCAATTAATGTAATGAATAGATAGGAATTAAAAAATGGGCGGAAGAGCAATATTACTTTTAGTTGTCGGTTTTAGTGTAATTTTTCTTGTATGGGGACAAAATTTCGGAATAATATCAACTAATTCCGTAACAAATTATACCGCATATTATTCTAATAATGTAGCCCATAATATAGCTGTAAGCGGGGCTAATCTTGCAGTTAATCAAATATTTTTAAGCCCCACATGGAATTCAGGCTACAGCAATGTAAGTATGAGCGGCGGAACAATAAACGCTACCGTTGTCCTGACTAATCCGGTGACCAATGCACTTAATGTAACGGTAACAGGAACATACAACGGAGTTACATCCACCGTAATAGTTAATCTTCAACTAAGTTATTTTTCAAAATTTACATATTGTTCAAATAACGAAGAAGGTGTTTATTGGGCGACCGGCGATACAGTTAATGGACCTTTTCATACACAGGATTATCTTAATGTAAATGGTCATCCTGTTTTTAACCCCGGTTCTAATTATGTCGGTACTTATAAAGGAATAAATGATGCTAATGGAAGTTCCAGCCCGATTATAAATGGAGCTTTACGTATAGGCGATAATTTAACAATTCCATCTACGGGCATTGCCACATTAGAAGCAAACGCCACTTCCGGCGGTTATACTTTTACAGGGCATGATACGGTTTACCTGACTTTAGCCGGGGACAGCGTACGATACAAATATGCTTATAAAAGTTCATGGACTACAAAGCTGACCTCTGCTTTTGCTCCGAATGGAACAATTGTGGCAGATAACGCTATTTTAAGGTTACAGGGTACCTTAACCGGACAATTGACTGTTGGGGCTTCCGGCAGCAGTAACGGAACTGTCTATCTTGATAATGATGTTGTCTATACAACTGATCCAAGGACTAACTCAAGTTCTACAGATTTACTTGGTATTGTAGCTCAGAACAATGTTTATGTAACAAATAGTACAAATACTCAAAATATACATATTGATGCTGCAATATATGCTCAATCCGGTGGATTTGGCGCTCAGGATTATGATTCCAGATCTCCTTCGGGCGCCGGATATATTTATTTATTAGGCGGGATAACACAAAACGGCAGATTAGCCGTTGGAACTCTTAATAGTAACGGAACTATAAAGACCGGCTTTTCTAAAAGCTACACTTATGATAACCGGCTTCTGGTTGATGTGCCTCCGAACTTTCCAAATACGGGTTCTTATGAAGTAATTTCCTGGTTTGAATAGTTTTATTTGACCTTCCTCTTAAATATTTTACCACATACTGCCAGGCTAATACTTTTCTTATAGGAATTTTCTATTTACTATTCATTATACAATTTAGAATTACTAAATTTAATTATTATCAAATTAAAGATTTTTTAAAATGGATGAATTTATAAAGAAAATTTATTTTGGAAACACTATGTCGGACTACATTACTGCCCTGGTGATATTTGTAGTTTGTATTCTAATCATATCCATTTTAAGAAGGTTTGTAACAAAGGCGCTTTTAAACTGGTCAAAGAAGACAGGCACACAGGTAGACAGCATGCTTGTCAAATTAATGCAGCGATTAATAATACCTTTTCTTTATTACGGTGCACTTTATTATTCAATTAAATCCCTGACCTTACTCCCAAAAATCTCTCAAGTATTTGATTTAATCTCCGTTGTAATAATTACATTTATATTAATCAAATTAATAATTTCAACTATTAATTACCTGCTAAATGCATATTTCCGCCGGCAGGAGAAGGGCATTGAAAAACACAAACAGATAAAAGGAATAACTACTCTAATATCAATTTTGATTTGGGGATTAGGCGTAGTATTTCTTTTAGATAATTTAGGATTTAAGATTTCTGCCGTTGTTACCGGTCTCGGGATTGGCGGTATTGCTGTTGCACTTGCAGCCCAGGCAGTTTTAAAAGATTTTTTTAGTTACTTTGTAATATTTTTTGACCGCCCTTTTGAAATTGGTGATTTTATTACGGTAGGGGATAAAAACGGTATGGTAGAACAAATAGGAATTAAAACTACTAAACTAAGAGCCTTAAGCGGCGAACAAATAATATTTGCTAACGCCGATCTTACGGATTCGAGGGTTCATAATTTTAAACGAATGCAAAAAAGAAGGATTGCATTTAAAATCTGTGTAACCTACCAAACATCAAGAGAACAGCTTGAAAAAATTCCTGCCATAATAAAAAAGATTATTGAAGAGCAGCAAAATGTTACTTTTGAGCGGGGACATTTTTCTTCCATGGGAGACTCGGGGTTGAATTTTGAATTTGTCTATTTCGTAAATAGTTCAGATTATCTGGAATATATGAATATACAGCAGGCTATTAATCTAAAGATATTTGATGAATTCAATAAAAAAGGGATTGCATTTTCTTATCCACTTCAAACAGTTCCTGTTAAAAAGGATAATAACGATTCATTGAATTAGGAATAGTATCTGTCTTTTTTAGACTGTAGTTCTGAATATATAATCCTTTACAAGGTATAGAATTGCTACCCGCTTCTTATTTTTTCTTTGAATATTTCATAAATACCTTCCTCTTTCGGTAATGCACCTTTTATTTGAACAATTGCTGCGGCAAATTCAGATGCAATTCTGTTAATTTTAGAAATATTCCATTCATACAAATAGCCAAGGCACAAGACAGAAGCAAATGCATCACCGGCGCCGACAGTATCGACTACATTTTCAACATCAGCTTTATAATGATCGACCGTTCCATTTTTATACAGAATTGCACCTTTATCTCCGAGAGTAATACAGACTATCTCAATATCAAACTTCTCCGAAAGTAACTCTGCAAGGTTTACCTCATCATAATCTTGTTTAAGCAGTAGTTCATTAATTACCTTTAACTCATCATTATTAAGCTTCAGAATGTGTGCAGTATTTAGTGAAGTATTGATTATATCTATGTTAAAGAAACCTTGACGAAAGTTGAGATCGCAGAAATATTTTATTTTTTTCTCAAACAACGTATTCAATGTGTTCCTTGAAATATCACTTCTCTGAACCAGTGTTCCAAAGTAGAGACAGTCTGTTTTTTCTTCAATAAGATTTATTATTTTATCGGAAGTTTCGATGAAGTCATAAGCGCAGCCGGGTTTAATTTCCCAATGGGGAATCTTATTTTTATCCAGGTTTGCATTTGCAATCCCCGTGGGATGATTTTTATCAATGGCAACATAATCAGATGAAATAGCATTCAATTTCAAGAAGTTGAGAATTTCTTTCCCAAAATTATCGTCGCCAACCGTACTGATAAAATTCCCATTTCCCGTCAATTTTTTAATATGATAAATAAAATTAAACGGAGCGCCTCCAAGGGTATTTACACCGGGGTAAACGTCAAACAATATTTCTCCAAAAGAAGTTATTCTTTTCATAGGATTATACTTTTAATTTATTAAAAAATAATTTGGGCTAATCACAAATAACTTGAAATTCAAAAATTTATCAAATAATAAATACTCTAAATAAGGAATAAATAAATTTATTTCCTTATTTTTTAATATAATAAACAATGTAATAATATTCATAAGCCTCCGGCTAAAGGAAAGGAATAATGGCAAAAACGATAATTAAAATGAAAAAGAAAAAAAAGATTGCATTAATTGCGCATGACAACCGTAAAATAGATTTGCTTGAATGGGCAAAATTTAACCGCGACCTTCTTGCAAAACATGAATTGTTTGGAACAGGGACAACCGGGCAATTAATTGAAAATGAATTAGATATTAAAGTTCAAAAATTTAAAAGCGGTCCTCTGGGCGGCGATCAGCAGGTAGGAGCAAAAATAGCCGAAGGCGATATTGATTTCTTAATATTTTTCTGGGATCCGCTGGAGCCAATGCCTCATGATCCAGATGTCAAAGCGCTTTTAAGAATATCGGTTGTTTATAATATCCCCGTTGCAAACAACCGCTCATCTGCTGATTTTATTATATCTTCTCCTTTGATGTCAACCGAATATTCAAGGGAATTAATTGACTATAAAGAAAGAATTTTGAAAGCTGAAGGCATAAACCTGGTTCAAAGCTGATTTTTATTAAATCTTTTTCAATGATCTGTCAGCTATGGCAGATTTTGTGCAGCAAGGCTAAACAAGATATTGCGGAATTAAATTATTAAAAGCCTATTAAAAAAATTATTATTGTAAGACTTACAATACCAATCGATATATCGGAAGCAACAAGCCTATAATTTCTTTTAAAGTTTCCCCACATCTTTGCAACAATAATCATAAGAACAGCTAAAATAACAGTCACAATAATACAACCCCAAATATTAAACTTATCTCCATATATTGAAGCAAAGCTTATTTCATTAAAGAATCTCCTGTATAAAAGCTGTAGGTGAAGCCAGTAAACAATAAGCGATTCCCTTCCTACATCCAGGACAAAAGAAGTTTTAGTTTGTCTTTTTTCAACATAAAACCAACATACTCCGAGTAGGAAAAAAATATATCCCAGACGCTGTAAGAAAAAAAATGGGTCCGCTTTATGGTCGCAGGTAAAAATATTTAAAGATGGCGGAATAAAAATATGTCCTATAATAGATAGGACCAGACCTAAAATAATTAATACAAAGACACTATCCTTTTCCTTGTTATTATTTCTTGCTTCAAGATAGTATCTGCAGCCTACTACACCGGCGAGTATAAATCCAATCCAGGGAAAGATTGGGAAAAATGAACCATTCATAGTATTAAAATAGTTTGCCAATGGAATATTCATATACACGGTAAAATCTGTCTGCCATATTATTGGAGAAAGAAGAACTGAAAATAGTAGAGAGATAATAATAATAATATTGTAAATTTTTTCAGATCTAATTACCAACTTTAAGAGAAGCAAGAATAGAAGTCCAATTCCAATGCACTGAAGTATATCTACATTATAAAAACTAATAAGGGTTTCCCGGCTGTAAAAATGCATCAATCTTCGTAAAGAAAGGATAGGCAAATGCAGAGAGTAGCCGGCAAGAATTATTAGAAGTATTCTTCCCAGTTTTTTCCAAAATGAATAGTCGAACCTTCTAAGAACATCTGTTTTCCCTTTTGTAGAGATAGCAAAGGCAAACCCGGATATAAAAAGAAAAGATGGGGCAACCAACCCGTTAACAAAATTTAACACATTAAACCATAAAGCGGTTTTTAACACCGGCTGTAAAAGCACATTAAACACATGTACTTCGATCATTACAAGAAGCGCCCAGCCACGAAGAAGATCGACAAATAAAAATCTTTCCTTCCCTTTAGGCATAGTCATGAATTCCCGTAAACCATTTGTAAATTAAAAAATTAAATAGGTTAAGTACTGTAAAATTTTGTGGACGAAAATAATTTAATTTTATTGTTTGTCAAAATAATTTATTAATGTACCGCTATAAAAACCTATAATTAACAGACTAAATTTTTTCTAAGTTTTACAATACTCTTAAATATAAATAATAAATAAGAAAATTAATGATGGTAAGCGGTATTCCTACTTTGGAAAATTCCCAAAATGTTAAAGTTTTTTCACCCCTTTTTTCAGCGTTTTGAATAATAATAATATTACTGGCAGCCCCGAATATAAAAAGATTTCCTGCTATTGTGCTGCCCGCAGCAAGCGCCATTAATCCTTTAGTAGATACTCCTAAATTAAGAAGCAAAGGTAAATACAAGGCAACAAGAGGTACATTTGAAATTAATTGACTCAATACAACACTGACTGCTAAAATCATCAGGATTGAAGTGATACTAACGTCCGTTTTGCTTAACATATTTTGAAAGATTCCTGTATTCCAAACAGATTGCATTAGAACAAACATGGAAACAAAAAAAATAAGTGTGTGCCAATCAACCCGTTTTATTATTTCAACCCTTTCGTTGCTGAATAGTATTATAGGCATAGCAGCAGCAAGCGCAATGTATGTCAACTTGAAATCAATCGGGAACTTCAAAAAGAGCAGAATGATTTTGAGAAAAACTAAAAATAAAATTATTCCAAGTGATAATTTGGAAAGCAGCGTTAAACGCCTGTTATTTCCCTTTTCCGGAATAGAATTTAAAGTAATTTTGTGAAATGAATTTCTATAGAAGAACTTCAATAGGAAAAAAGCCAATAATAAATTAATTATAGTTGGGATTATAAGATATTTTCCAAAGATTGCAAAAATATTATTAACATTGCTGTTAACCGCAATTAATAAGTTCTGGGGATTACCCAGGGGACTCATCACACTACCGATCGTAACTGCAAATGCAAGAGCAAGCAACAAAAGCTTTGGCGGAAGATTATTTTTTTCGGCAAGAATTAAAACTACGGGAGTGCCTATTATTGCAACGGTATCATTCATTAGAAAGATTGAAAGTAACCCCATGCCAAAAATAATCATCAGTAAAAGCGAATCTGTATTTTTTGCCCATTTAAAAAAATTATACGCTAAATATGAAAGATAGCCGCTCCTTTCTAATGCTTCGCCAACAATAAACATTCCTAATAGAAAAAATATAATATCAAAGTTTACAGATTTTATTGCATCCGGTGGAGATATTTGACCGGTAATTAAAACTGCAATAGCTCCCCCCGACATTATTTGCCAGATTTGCAGCCTGATATTTTCAACTTGCCTTACTGCTATGAGCAATAAAACTATGGTAAGAACTACTATAGAAGTCATCATCAGATTAGAGTTTTAATAGAAATTCACAGAATAGTTTTCCAGTTTTCCATTATTATAAATAAATTTTGCACTGAAAAATTTATTCTTTTTCAGCCAGTTTAGAAATATTGCATCGCCATCCCACAGATTTAACTCTGTTATCTTTTTATTCGGAATCCACTCGAGATTACCTTCGTTAGAGTCCATCAGTTTACCGGTAAATTCATGGGCTGTAAAAACAAAGACATACCAGTCCTCTTTTCCATCAAATAAAGGGAACGTAATTAATCCATGAAGTTTTGGAGATTTAATATTCAAACCTGATTCTTCTTTAATTTCTCTGATAACACATTCTTCAGGACTCTCATTTTCCTCAAACTTTCCACCCAATCCGTTCCATTTTCCTTCATGGACGTCATTTCGCTTTTTTATGCGGTAAATCATTAAAGTCGTTTTATTTTTCCTATCAATAACATAACATAATGTGGCTAATTTCATAATTAATTTTTCCTTAAGGATAAACAAATGTATTGACACTATTATATTACTAAATTAAGTTTTATTAAGTGATGTTAATTTATTTTTATTTTAAATACAACCATAAATTAATTTTGTACTTTAAATAATTTTGGAAATATTGTTATATAAATTTTAATTTTTTTGTGAAAAATTTTAATTTAACAATTCAATAGGAGACCGATTTTAATGGAAAACGAGACAAATGTTCCTGAAGGAGAATCGATTAAATCGAATGAAGATTTAATCGAAGGGCTGTTAAGGGAAGACAGCCATGCTGCCGATGAGGGAAAGGAAGATATTACTAAGACTAATCTTGGCAAACTACAAAACAAGGACGAAGAAGATGATTTTGATGAAGAAGGTGANNGAAGGTGAGGATTTTGACGAGGAGGAGGAGGATGAAGATGAGTTTGAAGAAGAAGATGAATTCGAAGAAGACGAGGATTTCTTAGAGGAAGAACCCCCTGAAGATGAAGATTTTTACGAGGAAGACTTCGATTTTGAAGAAGAAGATGATGAAGATGATATTCCTTATAATTAGAGATTTAACATATAATTGTTCTTTGTTCAATCACTCACCCAAATGTTTTCCCGATAGCAAAAAGCTTTTTACATAATCGGTTACCCCATCTTCCAAAGATGTTATCGGATGCGGGTAACCGGCTTTTTTTATTTTATCTATTCTCGCCTCTGTAAAATATTGATATTTTTCAACCAGATATTCAGGGAGCTCAATATATTCGATCTTGACCGGTTTGTTTAATGCTTTAAAAATGGCAGTTACAAGATCATTCCATGTCCTTGCCTTCCCTGAACCAATATTATAAATACCATTCTTATTTTTTTTCTCTAAGAAGAATAATGTCATATCAACAGCATCTTTTACATAGATAAAATCACGTTTCTGTTCACCGTCTTTATAATTTGGGTTCCTGGACTTGAAGAGTTCTACCTTACCGGTGCTTTTTATCTGTTCAAAAGCTTTATGAACAACACTGCGCATATCGCTTTTATGATATTCATTGGGACCAAAGACATTAAAGTATTTTAACCCGACAATTTTATCAATTATACCATACTTAATTGCCCAAACGTCAAATAAATTTTTGGAATAACCGTACATATTTAATGGTCTGAGAGATTGACATATTTTTTCTTCATCGTTAAATCCGAGCGAGCCGTCTCCATAAGTTGCGGCTGATGAAGCATAAATAAATCTTATATTATTCTCTACACAATATTTAGCAAGTTTTTTAGTATATTCATAATTATTGTTAATAAGATAATCGGCATCTTTTTCTGTTGTCGAAGAGTTAGCCCCCATATGAATTATAGCTTCTATACCGAGCTTTACACCGGATTCTATCTGCTTAATAAACTCATCTTTATTAATGAAATCTTGGTAATTCAAAGTAACAAGATTCTTCCATTTTTCAGTATGTCCAAGTTCATCAACTATAATAATATCATCTTTCCCTTGATTGTTTACGCGCCAGGCTATTGCACTTCCAATAAAACCAGCGCCTCCTGTAATTACGATCATACCGGTACCTTATTGATTCTTAATTAATCTTTTTAATAGAACTCAATTTAATTATATTTGTAAACCTTTACAAAAATGCGGCAATTTTAATTAACATGCATTAAAATGAAAAAGGATTTGTAATACTAAATATTATTTGTATAAACAAAAATTTCTTAAATATTTAATTTTTTAATAATGACAGTTACTATAGATACTTTAAAAAGAATATTATCGACAAAAATCATGCTTTTGGACGGCCCGCGTGGAACCATGATTCAGAAGCTGCGATTAAGTGAAGAAGATTTTCGCAGCAATCTTTTAAAAAATCACCCACATGATTTAAAAGGAAATTATGACATCCTTTGTCTAACTCAACCCGAAATTATAAAAGATATTCATCGTGCATATCTTGATGCAGGGGCGGAAATATTAGGAACAAATACTTTTAATGGAAATTCATTTTCGCAGACAGATTATCAAACCGAACATCTTGTATATGAAATAAATTATAAAGCAGCAGTAATAGCAAGAGAATGCGTTGATGAATATAATAAAAAGGACTCTTCTATTCAGAGATTTGTTGACGGCACTATAGGCCCTACCAATAAATCTTTATCTCTCTCACCTGTTGTGACTGATCCCGGTTTCAGAGCGGCTACATTCGATCAAATGTATAACGCTTATAGAGAACAAGCACGTGGATTAATAGACGGCGGAGTAGACATTTTACTTCTTGAAACTGTTTTTGATACGCTAAATGCAAAAGCAGCTCTGTTTGCGATTATGGAATTATGTCAAAAAATGAAAAAGCAAATTCCTATAATGGTTTCCGGAACTATAGTTGATCTGAGCGGAAGAACTTTGTCCGGTCAGACAACCGAAGCATTCTGGATATCAATTGCCCATACTAAAAATTTNNAAAGTTCTGGATGATTATGCCAAAGAAGGGTTTTTAAATATTGTTGGCGGATGCTGCGGGACTACTCCGGAACATATCAGGCAATTTGCCGAAGTTGTAAGAAAGTACTCGCCGAGAAAAATTCCTCCTGTGAAATCTTACCTGAAGCTAAGCGGGCTTGAGGCTTTAACGGTCAGGCCGGAAACTAATTTTGTAAATATTGGTGAACGGACAAATATTACGGGTTCTAAAAAATTTGAGAAGCTTATTCTTTCAGGCAATTACGAGGAGGCTCTTTCCGTAGCACGCAGCCAGGTTGAAGGCGGCGCTCAAATTCTTGATATAAATATGGATGAGGGCTTACTTGATTCCGAAGCTGCAATGACAAAATTTATAAACTTACTTTCTGCAGAACCGGATATAGCAAAACTTCCCATCATGGTTGACTCATCAAAATGGTCCGTTATTGAAGCCGGATTAAAATGCCTTCAGGGAAAAAGTATCGTCAACTCGATTAGTTTGAAAGAAGGAGAAGAAGCATTTAAAGAAAGAGCACATAAAATTCTTTTATATGGCTCCGCAATAATAGTAATGGCGTTCGATGAAAAAGGCCAGGGTGATTCGTTGCAAAGAAGAATTGATATATGTAAACATGCTTATAAAATTTTAACCGAAGATGTGGGCTTTCCACCCGACGATATAATTTTCGATCCGAATATTTTAACTGTTGCTACCGGGATTGAAGAACATAATAACTATGCAGTTGATTATATTAATGCTGTAAGATGGATTAGGCAAAATCTTCCGCATGCAAAAGTAAGCGGGGGTGTAAGTAATCTTTCTTTTTCCTTTAGAGGCAATAACCTTGTCCGTGAAGCAATGCATTCGGTATTTCTTTATCATGCAATACAGGCAGGGATGGATATGGGAATTGTTAATGCCGGTCAGCTCGAAGTTTATGAAGAAATTCCAAAGGAATTGCTAACGCTGATTGAGGATGTTATTCTGAATAGAAGAAATGATGCTACCGAAAGACTTGTTGAATTTGCAGAAACCGTTAAACAAAAAGAAAAAGTCGAGGAGATAAAAGATGAATGGCGTAATGGGTCCGTTCAGGAAAGATTAAAGCATGCATTGATAAAAGGGATTGTAGATTACATTGACGAGGATACCGAAGAAGCAAGAAAACTTTTTCAAAAACCTCTCGAGGTTATCGAAGGTCCCTTGATGGACGGATTGAAAGTTGTAGGTGATTTATTCGGCGCTGGAAAGATGTTTTTACCGCAGGTTGTGAAAAGCGCAAGGGTTATGAAAAAAGCCGTTGCTTTCTTAATCCCTTACATTGAGGAAGAGAAAGCAGCCGCTCAGGACTTCAGGGAAGCCGGTAAAATATTGATGGCTACAGTAAAGGGAGATGTTCACGACATCGGCAAAAATATCGTGGGCGTTGTGCTCGGCTGTAATAACTACAACGTTATTGACCTGGGGGTAATGGTTAACGCAGAAAAGATTTTACAGACTGCAATAGATGAAAAAGTAGATATAATCGGTGTAAGCGGATTGATAACTCCCTCACTTGATGAAATGGTTCACATTGCAAAAGAGATGGAAAGAAGGGGACTGAAATTACCTCTTTTAATAGGCGGCGCCACTACATCCAAGGTACATACAGCAGTTAAAATTGCACCCTGTTATTCCGGTATAACAGTTCATGTTCTTGATGCTTCACGAAGTGTGCCTGTTGTGAGTAATCTTTTGAATGACGATAAAAACATCAAGTGTAAGTTTGAAGATTCAATTAAAGAAGAATATAAAAAAATCAGAGAAGATCATCTCAAAAAGAAAGATGCTAAAAATTATTTACCTATTGAAAAAGCAAGAGAGAATAAATTAAAATGCGACTGGGAAAAGATGGTTATTAAGAAACCGACAAAGCTTGGTGTTAAGGTTTTAAAGGACTTTCCTCTTGCAGATCTTCGTAAATATATTGACTGGACTCCTTTTTTCCAGACATGGGAATTGAAAGGTAAATTCCCTGCAATTTTTGAAAATGATAAACTCGGCAGTGAAGCAAGAAAACTTTACGATGACGCAAATAAATTATTAGATGAAATTATTGACAAAAAACAGCTTACCGCTAATGGTGTGATTGGAATATTCCCGGCAAATTCCACAGGTGATGATATAGAAATTTATTCTGATGAAACACGTAAAGGTGTAATCCGGGTTCTTCATACCTTAAGATCGCAAACTCAAAAAACCGATGGCTTGCCGAATCTTGCTCTTTCAGATTTTATTGCTCCGAAAGAAACCAATAAGGAAGATTATATTGGGGCATTTGCCGTTACATGCGGAATTGGAATTGAAAAATTAATTGAAAAATTTGGACATGATAACGATGATTATAACAGCATAATGGTAAAAGCAATTGCAGACAGATTTGCAGAAGCGTTTGCTGAATATTTACATGAACTTGTAAGGAAAGAGTATTGGGGATATTCCAAAGATGAACTTTTGTCAAGTGATGATTTGATAAAAGAAAACTATACAGGGATACGTCCTGCACCCGGTTACCCTGCTCAACCAGACCATACTGAAAAATGGACGATCTTTAACTTGCTGGATGTTGAGAAAAATACATCTATAATATTAACAGAAAACCTTGCTATGTACCCTGCTGCATCAGTCAGCGGATTATATTTTGCTCACCCGGAAGCGAAATATTTTAATGTCGGCAAAATTGGAAAAGACCAGGTGCTTGATTACCACAAACGAAAGGGAATGAGTTACGAAGAAATTAAGAGATGGCTGCGCCCAATTCTTAATTATGATGAGGATGAATAATTTACTATCGTAAAACCTGAACTATTCAATTATAAAAGCCT